>CAMVKF010000023.1 GCA_947168035.1 uncultured Clostridia bacterium
AAGATAAAATATTAAAAAATCAAGCATATTTAATTTGAGGGAAAATTTCTGGAAATTTGCAATAAATATAGATAAATTTTTAAAAATGTAGTATAATAGAAAGAGGGAGTGATTTGAAGCTAAAATTATATTTAGATAATTGTTGTTATAATAGACCATTTGATGATTTAAGTCAGGAAAAAAATAAATTTGAAGCACAAGCAATAAAAATAATTATTGATAAATATTGGAAAGATGAATTTGAATTATATACTAGTGATGCTTTAGCCTTTGAAATAAATAATATTAAGGACAAAATAAAAAGAGCAAAAGTTATACAGGTTTATAATAAATTAAATTTAATTAATATTCCATTTTCTAATAGTATTGTAATGAGGGCAATTGAAATAAGAAAGCACAATATTAAAAATATGGATTCATTACATATTGCATATGCTGAAAGTTCTAATATAGATTATTTTATTACCACAGATAGATTACTAATTAATGCATCTAATAGAGCAAAATTGAAATTAAAAGTTATTAATCCAATAAATTTTATTATGGAGGTGATTTAAATGGGAGATAAACTAAGAGAGTTAGAAAGAGTTAAAGAAAAAGGATTTAGAATATTAAAAGAACATTTAAGTCCAACAGAATTAATAGAATTTTTTCAAATTATAAGTAATGGTAATGGAGATTATACAAAGGAAAAGTATGACGATCCAGAAGAATTTACTATAGAAGAATTTGAAAAATTTATTGCAGAAAAAAACTAATCAAGTATTAAGTAAATGTAAAAGTGTATACTAATAATAAAAAAATAGTAAATTCAAAAAATCCGTAAAAATTACGGATTTTTTTCTTGCAAATTTATTTGGAATTTAGTATAATACATAAAGCAAATAAAAATTGAAAAGAGGTTATTGTAATGGCAGAAGAAAGAAGAACAGATGGGAAAATTATAGAAAGAGACATTGAAGAAGAGATGAGAACAGCATATATTGATTATGCAATGAGTGTTATTGTTTCTCGTGCACTTCCAGATGTTAGAGATGGTTTAAAACCAGTACATAGAAGAATTTTGTATACAATGCATGAAGATGGTTTAACTCCGGACAAGCCATACAGAAAATCTGCAACCACAGTTGGAGATGTTTTGGGTAGGTACCATCCACATGGAGATGCTTCTGTTTATGATGCATTAGTAAGACTAGCACAAGACTTTTCTATGAGATATATGTTAGTTGATGGACATGGAAACTTTGGATCTATAGATGGAGATCCTCCAGCAGCTTATCGTTATACAGAGGCTAGAATGTCTAAAATTGCAGAGCTTATGCTTACAGATATTGAGAAGAACACAGTTGACTTTATGCCAAACTTTGATGATAGACTTCAAGAGCCAACAGTACTTCCTGCACAAATTCCAGCATTACTTGTAAATGGTTCATCTGGTATTGCCGTAGGTATGGCAACAAATATTCCACCACACAACTTAACAGAAGTAATAAATGGTTTAATAAAGATAATAGATGAAGATGAAGTTAATGATGAAGATTTAATGCAAATAATAAAAGGACCAGATTTTCCTACAGAAGGCTTAATTTTAGGAACAGAAGGAATAAAACAAGCATATAAAACAGGACGTGGAAAAATAACATTGCGTGCAGAAGCAGAAATAGAAGAAATGGCTGGAAATAGGCAAAAAATAGTTGTTAGTTCACTTCCATATCAAGTTAATAAATCAAAACTTATAGAAAATATGGCACATTTAGTTAGGGAAAAGCGCTTAGAGGGAATTTCGGAAATTAGAGATGAATCTGACAGAATAGATAGAGTTAGAATTGTAATAGAGCTTAAAAAAGATGCAAATGCACAAGTTGTGTTAAATCAACTTTATAAAAACACACAAATGCAAACAAGTTTTGGTATAATAATGCTTGCATTAGTTAATGGAGAACCTAAAGTTCTTACTTTAAGACAATGTTTAGATTATTATTTAGAGCATAGAAAAGATGTAACTCTTCGTAGAACTCAATTTGAACTAGATAAAGCATTAGCTAGAGCTCATATTTTAGAAGGGTTAAGAATTGCAATAGATAATATTGATGAAGTAATTGCAATAATTAGAAGTTCTTATGATGATGCTAAAGAAAAATTAATGGAAAGATTTGGTTTATCTGAAATACAAGCTCAAGCAATTCTTGATATGAGATTAAGGACTTTACAAGGTTTACAACGTGAAAAAATAGAAGAAGAATATGAAGAATTAATGAAATTAATTGCACATTTAAGAGAAATTTTAAATAGTGAACACTTAGTATTTGAAGTAATAAAAGAAGAACTTATTAAAGTAAGAGATAAGTTTGGAGATGAAAGAAAAACTAAAATAAAACCTGCTGAAGGTGAAATAGATATTGAGGATTTAATTAAAGAAGAGCAAACTGTTATTGCCCTAACACATTTTGGTTATATTAAGAGAATGCCAATAGATACATATAAGAGCCAAAAACGTGGCGGAAAAGGTATTACAGGAATTGCAACAAGAGAAGGAGATTTTGTAAAACAAATCTTTACATCATCAACACACGATATAATTCTATTCTTTACAAATAAAGGAAAATTATATAGGCTTAGAGGCTATGAAGTTCCAGAAGCAGGAAGAACTGCAAAAGGTACAGCAATAGTAAACTTACTAAGTTTAGATAGTGGTGAAAAAGTTTCAGCTGTAATTCCAATTCAAAACTTTGCAGAAGGAAAATATCTACTTATGGCTACTAAAAATGGATTAATTAAAAAGACAGCACTTGCAGAGTATGATTCAGCTAGAAAGACAGGATTACTAGGTATAACTTTAAAAGACAATGATGAACTTATTTCTGTAAAATTGACAGATGGAGAAGATAATGTTGTTTTAGTTACGCGTAAAGGACTTTGCATAACTTTTGATGAAAAAGATGTAAGACCAATTGGTAGAGTATCACAAGGTGTTATTGGTATGAGAGTTGATAAAGATGATGAAGTTATTGGAATGGAATCAATAGTTTCTGGAGGAAAAGCAACACTTCTTGCAATAACTGAAAATGGTTTTGGAAAACGTACAGAGCTAGATGAATACAGAGTTCAACAAAGAGGCGGAAAAGGTGTATTAACATATAAAATAACTCCAAAAACAGGTGAACTTGTAGGAGTAAAAATTGCAGATGAAACATATGATGTAATGTTAATAACAGATACAGGCACAATAATTAGAATGCATGTAAATGAAATAAGTGTTTTAGGTAGATCAACACAAGGTGTAACATTAATTAGAACAAATGATGGTGGTAAAGTTGTTAGCATAGAAATTGTAGAACGTGAAGAAAACGAAGATATAACAGAATAATAAAGAAAGTAGCTACTATATACCAGAACTAAAGAAATGATATTAGTAGCTACTATGAATTTAAATCCATTAACATAATTATAGCATTATGTTAATAAGGATTTTGTCGAAATGTGCGATTTATATGAATTTTTTTAAGTGTTTAAAATTTGAATTTTATAAATAAAATTCGTAGCTGAGATAATTAAAGACGAATCAATAAAATCTTTGATTTTATTGATTCGCTCAAATTATTTAATATTGTTTTTAAAATTTTTTCTCTTTATCATAACCATATTGTTTTTTAAATTTAAATAAGCTAGCAAACATCCATATTCCCATAAACCAAAGGCCATAATAAAACTTAAAGATAAAATAATATTAATACTGTTGTCTTGAAGTATAAATATTACTAAGAGAATAGAAAAATATACAATAATTGTAAAAATTGATATTAATTGAACTTTTAATAATTTTTGCCTAGTAATTGAACGAGTATCTGTATTTTCAACTTTTTTTATTGATCTTCTTGCTATAGTATAACAAATTCCGCCCCCTAAATAAGACAATGTAAAAATTTTAATTATATTTAAAATTTCTTCTGTTAGATTTCCCATTATAAGATTAGTAAATATGTAACTTAAAATAATTAGGGTTGTACCAACACATCCGCCGATAATAAAGTTTTTCAAAAAACTATTTTTTTTCATTTTAAATTCCATTCCTTTCTAGATTTTCTCATTACTATTTAATTGTTTCAATGAAATTATTGTTTAGAGATCATATTTAAACTTAAACCATTATACTATAACCTTTTCTCTTATTACCAATATTATATATTAATTATTATAAATTTTCAATAAATTCCCAAAAAAGAACCGGTCCCAAATGGGAATTCCCAAAAGTGCCGGTTACATATAACAATTAATAATTTTCTGCTTTTATTTCAAAAAATGCTTTTGGGTGGTTACAAACTGGGCAAACCTCTGGTGGATTTGTTCCTACTACTATATGACCGCAATTTCTACATTTCCAAATTTTTACTTCTCCTGCTTCAAAAACTTTTCCTTCTTCTACATTTGCAAGAAGTTTTCTATATCTTTCTTCGTGTTCTTTTTCTATTTTTCCAACTTCTTCAAAAAGAAAAGCCAATCTATCAAACCCTTCTTCTTTTGCAGTTTTTGCAAATTCTTCATACATATTCGTCCATTCGTAATTTTCACCATCTGCTGCAACTTTTAGGTTTTCGCTAGTTGTTCCAATTCCTTGTAATTCTTTAAACCATATTTTTGCATGTTCTTTCTCATTTAATGCAGTTTCTTCAAAAATAGCTGCTATTTGTTCATATCCTTCCTTTTTTGCTTGACTTGCAAAATAAGTATATTTGTTTCTTGCTTGAGATTCTCCAGCAAAAGCTGTCCACAAATTTGCTTCTGTTTTTGACCCTTTTAGTTCCATAAAATCAATCCTTTCTTTTATTAATTTGTTTTATTATATCACATCTTTTTTTTAAATGCACTATTTTTTTTCAAGTGCAATACTTATTTGTAATTTTTTTTCTTCTCTTAACAATTCCAAAACTACTATATCCCCTGCTTTTTTCGAGTAAATATATTCTCTTAAACTATTTATTGTATTTAATTTATTTCCATCTATACTTATTATTAAATCTCCTTCTTTTAATTCTGATTTTGAGCTTGCACTATTTGGTAAAATTTTAGATACATATACACCTGTATTTATTTTATTTTTTAATTTTAAGTATTCTGCAACTTCACTATCGTATGCATAAATTCCAAGAGTAGCTTCTTGAAAGTTACCTGTTGAAATAAAGCTTTCTACTACTGGTTTTATTACATTAATTGGAATGGCAAAACCTATGCCTTCTGCTGATGTTATTTTTACTGTATTTATTCCTATTATTTCTCCTTTTTTATTTATAAGTGGACCGCCACTATTTCCTGGGTTTATTGTTGCATCTGTTTGAATTAAATCTGAAATATATGAAATTTGTTCATTTTCTTCTATTTTTATAGTTCTATTTACGGCGCTAATAATTCCAGAAGTTACTGTTTGCCTAAATTCATATCCAATTGGGTTTCCTATTGCAAATACATTTTCTCCAACTCGTAATGTTTTAGAATCTCCAAATGTTGCAACTTCTAGGTCTGTAGCTTGTATTTTTACTATTGATAAATCTAAATCTTCCTCATTCCAAACTACTGTGCCTTTGTAAGTGTTTTGACCAATGCTAACATAGCATAAACTATATTTATTTCCTGTAACATGGTTATTACTTAAAATATATCCATTGTTACTTACTATAATGCCTGTACCTAAACCTAAATCAGAAGCTGAAACATTATTTAAAATAGAGCCTCCTGCAGAATTTAGTTTTGAAATTCCAACAACACTTTTATTTACTTTTTCAATCATATCTGGAGTACTCAGTTCATTTGTAATACTATTTTCCACAGTTTTTTCATTATTTGTGGAAAGTGATGTCTTTTGAGCAGTATAATT
Organism: uncultured Clostridia bacterium; assembly: GCA_947168035.1. GTDB lineage: Bacteria > Bacillota > Clostridia > TANB77 > CAG-508 > CAG-269. The sequence continues at coordinate 5,870 of CAMVKF010000023.1, forward strand.
AGGTTCATTTTTTATTTCTATGTTTTGGTAATTTATATATAAATAATAAAAAATAAATTCTAATAAACAAATAAATAAAAAGGATATAAGTATTTTATATCCTCTTTTCTTTTTTTCCATAATATAAAATCCTTAAAAATATTTTATATTATTATGTACAATAAATATTTTTTTAAACATAATAGTTAAATTAAAATTGCATTACTTTCTAAAATACACACCAGTTTGGAAAAGAATTAAATTTTGGCAAGGAAAATATTATTAAAAAGGCAAGGGCGCATATATAGTATATGTAACCGCGTTTTTAATAATATTTGACACAGCCAAAATTCTAATTATTTTTCAAACGGTCTTCATTGAAAGGGCAATTTTATGCCTACTAACATCTATGCTTATAACTTTTACTTTTACTATATCTCCAACAGAAACTATTTCTGATGGGTTTTTTATGAATTTTTCAGACATTTCAGAAATATGTACTAAGCCATCATATTTTACACCAATATCAATAAATGCACCAAAATCTATTACATTTCTTACTGTTCCTTGAAGAACCATACCTTCTTTTAAGTCTTCAATTTTTAAAATATCTTGTTTAAGTATTGGTTTTGGCATATCTTCTCTTGGGTCTCTTCCAGGTTTTGAAAGTTCTTCTATAATATCTTTTAAAGTTAATTCACCAATTTCAAGTTTTTGTGACATTTCTGTTATATTTATTTGTTTTAATTGTTCTTTTAGTTTTTGAACTTTTTCTTTGTCTCTTAAATCTTCTGGTTTAAAACCAAGCATTTTTAGCAATTCTTCAGTTACTTTATAACTTTCTGGGTGTACTGCTGTAACTTCTAATGGGTTTTCTCCGTCAAATATTCTTAGGAAGCCTGCACATTGCTCAAATGCTACTTTCCCTAGCTTTGGAACCTTTAATAGTTCTTTTCTAGATTTTAGTTTTCCATTTTCATCTCTGTATTTTACTATGTTTTTTGCAATTGAAGAATTGATTCCTGAGATATAGCTTAAAAGTGATGGGGTTGCTGTATTTACATCTACTCCAACTTTATTTACAGCATCTTCTACCACACTTGTTAAGCTTTCGCTTAATTTTTTTTGGTTTACATCGTGTTGGTATTGCCCTACTCCTATTGCTTTTGGGTCAATTTTTACAAGTTCTGCAAGTGGGTCTTGCAATCTTCTTGCTATAGAAATAGCACCTCTTATTGAAACATTTATGTCTGGGTATTCTTTTGTTGCTAAATCTGATGCAGAATATACGGATGCGCCTGCTTCGCTTACTATTATATAATCTACTCTATGGTCTGCATCTTTTAACATATCTGCAACAAAACTTTCAGATTCACGAGATGCTGTACCATTTCCAATTGAGATTATATCGATTTTATCTTTTTTTATTAATTTTAATAATTCTTTTTTGCTTGTTTCTACATCATTTTGTGGTGCGGTTGGATATATAGTGGTATAATCTAAAACTTTTCCTGTTTCATCAATAACAGCTATTTTACAACCTGTTCTATATGCTGGGTCAAATCCCATAACGGTTTTTCCTTTAATTGGAGCACCTAAAAGAAGTTGTTTTGCATTTTGACTAAATACTTTTATTGCTTTTTCTTCAGCCTTTTCTGTTAAATCTGACCTTATTTCTCTATCTATAGATGGTTCTATTAGTCTTTTAAAACTATCTAAAATGGTTGTCTTTAGCATTTCAGTAAATTGAGTATTTCCTTTAATTATGGCTCTTTCTATATTATATAAGATTTTATCTTCTTTTTTATTAATACTTACTTTTAAAAATTCTTCTTTCTCTCCCCTATTTATTGCAAGTATTCTATGGCTTGGTATTTTATAAACTAGTTCTTCAAAATCATAATACATTTCATAATTTGATTTTTCCTCAGGATTTACAGCTTTTGTGCTAATAGTTCCTTCTCTATAACATGTTTTTTTAATTTTCTTTCTAAATTCTGCATTATCTGAGATATTTTCTGCAATTATATCTAAAGCTCCAGATATAGCATCTTCTGGGCTAGCTACAACTTTCTCTTTATTATTTTTGTCTTCTTCTGGAAGTGTATCTATATTAACAAAATTTTTTGCAATTTCTAATATATCTTTTGTTTCAGTTTGCTCAAATATTATATCTGCCAAAGGCTCTAATCCCTTAGCTTTTGCAACAGTAGCTCTTGTTTTTTTCTTTTGTTTGTAGGGTCTATATATATCTTCTACTTCAGCTAAAGTAGTTGCAAGTTCTGTTTGTTTTAAAATCTCGTCTGTAAGCTTACCTTGAGATTCTATTGACTTAATAATTTCTTGCTTTCTTTCTTCTAGATTTCTTAAATATTTTAATCTTTCATCTAAAACCCTAAGTTGTTCATCAGAAAGTCCTCCAGTTGCTTCTTTTCTATACCTTGCAATAAAAGGTATAGTATTACCCTCATCAATTAATTTTACCGCATTTTCTACTTGAAATTTTTTTACTTCTAGTTCATTTGCTATTATGTTTATTATTTTTTCCACAATTAATCACTTTCCTTTCATTTATTTTCTATGTCGAATGTTACTATATAATGGTTTTAATATTTCAATGTTTCGAGAGTATATTTGAATATAAAGCATTATCTTGTAACTGTCGAATTTTGTAAATTTTAGTATTGACTTTTATTTTAATTTAATATATCATAAAATTATAAAAAAGGAAAGGGGGATTTTCAAATGAATTCATCAGATTTTAGAAAAGAAGCTAGAAACAGATTAAATGGTAAGTGGGGAAAAGCTGTAGGAATTGTACTTTGTTTTATCTTAGTTTCTATAGTTTTTGAGATTGTAGAACAATATGCAGCAGATTCTATAAAACTATTTGTTTCTTTAATAGAATTTTTAATAGATATACCTTTGAGTTTTGGGTTAATCTCTACATTTATAAAATTATATGAAGAACAAGAAACAACACCTTTTGGTTTTTTAAGTGATGGTTTTAATAACTTTGGCAAATCTTGGGGTATAGCTTTTTATACTTTTATTAAATTAATTGTACCATTTATATTAATGATTGTAGCTATATTTATAATTATTGGAGGTGCAATTGGTGGATTTGCTGGTTTAAGTAGTATTTCTTTAATAGAAGATCCAAACGAATTGTTTTCTACATTTTCTGCATCATTTGGTTTAATGGCACTTGTAGGTATTGTACTATATTTGGCAGCTGTTATCTGGTTTACATGTGAAACTTACTATTATTCTTTAGCTATGATGATTGGAGCTAAAAATGAAAATTTAACTTCTAAAGAATGCGTTGAAAAAAGTAAAGAATTAATGAAGGGAAACAGGGCTAAATATTTTTGGCTTCAATTATCATTTATTGGTTGGGCAATACTTGGTGTTTTATCATTAGGAATAGGATTTTTATGGCTTACGCCATATATGCACATTGCTTCTATTGCTTTTTATAAGCATTTAGAAGGAGACAATGGTCAGATAAATGTAACAGAATAAATTAGGTATATATGCCAATTTTATTAAAAAACCCACTTGATTTTAAGTGGGTTTTTAATGTATATAATTTAAGTATATTTAACATCTGTGATTATTCTATACCTAAATATTCATTATATGTTACTTCTCTATCTACTAAGGTTCCATCTTTTTTTATATCTAGTATTCTATTTGCAACAGTTTGTGTTAATTCGTGGTCATGTGAAGTAAAAATAATATTTCCTTTAAATTTTTTCATTCCTTCGTTTACTGCTGTAATACTTTCCATGTCTAAGTGGTTGGTTGGTTCATCAAAAATTAGGAAGTTACTACCAGATAACATCATTTTTGACAATACACATCTCACCTTTTCCCCACCAGAAATTACTTTTGCTTTTTTTAAGGCTTCTTCTCCAGAAAAAAGCATTCTTCCTAAAAAGCTTCTTACATATGTTTCATCAGGGTCTTTAGAGTATTTTCTTAGCCATTCCGTAAGGTTTTCGTCTGTTTCGAATAAATAATTATTATCTTTTGGAAAATATGTATGAGTTATTGTTTGCCCCCATATTATTTCTCCAGAATCAGGTTTTTCTTCTCCTTCAATTATTTGGAAAAGAAGTGTTTTTGCAAGTTCATTGTCTGCTAAAAATGCAATTTTATCACCTTGTTTTACTGTAAAAGATACATTATCTAGTATTTTTTCTCCGTTTATTGTTTTGGTTATATTTTTTACTTGTAAAATTTCTTTTCCAGGTTCTCTATCAGGCTTAAAATCTACATATGGATATTTTCTATTTGATGGTTTTATTTCATCTAATTGAATTTTTTCTAAAGTTTTCTTTCTAGATGTAGCTTGTTTAGATTTAGAAGCATTTGCACTAAACCTTGCAATAAAGTCTTGCAATTCTTTTATTTTTTCTTCCTTCTTTTTATTTTGTTCTCTTGCTTGTCTTAAAGCTAATTGACTAGATTCATACCAGAAGTCGTAGTTTCCAGGGTAAAGTGTAATTTTACCAAAGTCAACATCTGCTGTATATGTGCACACTTTATTTAGAAAATACCTATCGTGTGATACAACAATTACAGTATTTTCAAAATTTATTAAAAATTCTTGTAACCAATTTATACTTTTTAAATCTAAATCGTTTGTAGGCTCATCAAGTAAAAGTATATCTGGGTTTCCAAATAAACTTTGTGCAAGCAAAACTTTTACCTTATCTTTTGCTTCTATTTCTTTCATTAATTTATAATGATTTTCTGGTGAAATTCCTAAATCGTTTAATAGTTGAGCGGCATCTGATTCTGCATTCCAACCATCTAGTTCCGCAAATCTTTCTTCTAATTTTGCAGCTATCATTCCATCTTCTTCTGAAAAGTCTGCTTTAGAATAAATTTCTTCTTTTTTCTTTATAATTTCATAAAGTTCTTTATTTCCCATAATTACAGTATCTATTATTGTATGTTCTTCAAAAGCGAAGTGGTCTTGCTTTAATACAGATATTCTTTCACCTTTATCTATACTTACATCACCTTTACTTGGTTCTATTTCTCCAGATAAAACCTTTAAAAATGTAGATTTTCCAGCACCATTGGCACCTATTATTCCGTAACATTCTCCTTTATTAAATTTAATATTTACATCTTCAAACAAAACTCGTTTACCAAAACGAATTGTAACTCCATTTGCAGATAACATCTTATCTCCTCCTAACGCACCTATTTTACTATATTTAGCGGTTAAAGTCAAGTAATAGATTTTTTACGGTTTCTTTGAAAGTTGGGGCAAACATATTGACAAAATGGATTTATAGGCGTATACTATTTAAGGTAAAACAGTTTCTCATATTTTTTATGGGCCATTAACTCAGCTGGTAGAGTAGCAGACTCTTAATCTGAAAGTCCGGGGTTCGATCCCCCGATGGCTCACCAATAATATTAATAAGCTATATTTATTAATTACTCTAGAGGTTTACTTAATATGTAGCTGTAGCTTAACTGGATAGAGCATTCGGCTACGAACCGAAAGGTTGCAGGTTCGAGTCCTGTCAGCTGCACCATATTTATCTGTTCGAACTAACAGATGATATTGATAGATCAATCAGTAAAATGGTTGATTTTTTTAGTTTACAAAAAAGTCTCAAATTTTAAAACAAAAGGATGGTACAAATTTTATAAAAAAAATTGCAAAATTAAAAAAAATAGATTATAATATTATTCGATGGTGCATTATTCTAGTCGTATTTATTATTGCGAGGGTGGGGCTAAAAATCCACTAAAGGGCACATAAATTAAGGCTTCTTGTTTGTGCGCGAAATGCCAGTTTTGTGTGTGAGGAGGAAGTAAAAAACCAGGGTAATGCATAGTGGCATATGTTAACTCCCTTGTTTTGCTTAACCTATGATAAAATTTTGGGTATAACCTATGTTGAGTGCCAAGACACAAAACACATAGTGTAGCCTGTCTTGAGTGAATGTATTGGGATTATTACAAATATGAAATTGCATTTGCAAAAGAGACTAGCAATAATTAAAAATACGTTAAGGAAAACTTCTAGAATGTTTGCCTTATAGGGCAAGAAAATATAAGGATTAAGGTACGGATTTAAGTGGTGATCTGGTGTCTAAATTTTTTAGATGTTCTTTTTAAATGGAAACGGCTATGTAGTAATACAGAGTAAGGAATAGAGAAATTCAACTAGACCTAAACCGTAAAATTTACTTATATTTTTACCATCTATTTTAAAAAAGTTATTAAAAACTGAATTATATAAAATCAATTAAATATAGAAAATTTTTATTGATTTTAAATCTATTATATTAAGGAGGGAAGGTTAGTATAGAAATACTAACTAAATAATTTGCAAGAAAAAAATAAAAAAGAATCAAATTTAAAGTGGCCAATTGAGGCTTTTTTTATAACTTTTATATTGTCTGGAATGGTTTCATTTTTATCTAATAATGGAATAGATAGGTTAAATATATATTTGTCAATTATTATTCTAGTTCTAGTTGTTTTTATTGGAATAATTTTTGATGTAATTGGAATTGCTGTAACCGTAGCAGAAGAAGGCGATTTTCACGCAAAAGCTACTAAAAAAGCAAAAGGTGCAAAATCATCTTTAAAATTAATAAAAAATGCATCAAAGGTTGCAAACATATGTGCAGATGTAATTGGAGATATTTGCCGGAGTATTAAGTGGAAGTATAAGTGCTTTAATTTCTTTAAAACTTGTAAGTACATATAATATTTCACCAAATTTTCAATTTATTATTAGTGCTTTAGTTGCTGCATTAACAGTAAGTGGAAAAGCCTTTGGAAAGAATTTTGCTACAAAAAATTCAACAAAAATAGTTTATTTTGTTGGAATGATAATTAGTAATTTTTAAGCCGTAACAAAAATTTTATTTTAGGTATTGCAAAAATATGAAAAATGTTGTATATTATGTGAGGTTGTGAAATTTGAGGAAAGGAAGGAACTGTGAAAACATTTTTCGATGGAATATTTGTATCTCAAAAAAGTCTTGAAGAGGCAGGTATAAAATATCCCATAAAGCTTGAATACTACAAAACACTTGAAGAAGAAAATGTTGAAAAAAATTTTGGAATAGAAATAGTAAAAACCGAATATATCGAAGGAAGTACTAAAGTTGAAGCAAAAGAGGTAAAAAATATAACTGGTGATGAGAAAAAAGAAAATGAAATATTAAATTTACTAATAAAAAATGAAGTAACACCAATAGGAGTAGAAGATGTTTTAGAAGACCTATTAATTCAGGAGCAATACATAGAAAAACAAAAATGTAAAATTTAAAAGATAGTATTATAATAAAATACTATCTTTTAATAATTTCTTTGAAACTTTAAAAAATCTATTGCAAAGTCAAGAAAAAGAATATATAATAAATACATATTGGGGTATAGCCAAGCGGTAAGGCAGGTGGCTCTGACCCATCGATGCGTAAGTTCGAATCTTACTACCCCAACCAAGGTTCCATTATACAAACAATAATTGTTCTAATAAATGTAATAATTCCAATCTATATACAATTTTATTGAAAGTTTTACATACCTGTTAATGGCAATAGTTTATATATGCTTGTTTTCCATTTAGATTCTTTTGTTAATTTATAGTCTTTATAATTTCCAGTTAAAGTTACTTTATTTTCAAATTCATCTTGATTTTTAACATTTGAATTTACAGTTGCAAATATAGCAGTTTCTGAATTATTTGAAAAACCTACATTTACTGTTCCAAAGTCAAGTTTTATACCTGTTATATATTCTCCATCTACTAGTTCTTGAGTTAAATCTATTTCGTCTTCCTTAGTTGTATTTATATCTTCATATAGTAAAACATATTCTTTTGTAATATTTGATTTGTAATATAAATTATACGTTTGTTCTTGATTGTAAGTTCCAAGTTTTATTTTTGTTACAGCTATATAGTCTACTGGAATTTCGTCTTCCCATATAAAATTATTTAATTCCACATTTCCGGTATTTTTTACATTTATATTGTATTTTATTTGTTCATTTGCCATAGCTTTTTCTGGTCCTGTTTTTTCTATTTCTTGTTCAGGTTTTGCAGGTTTATTTTTTATATTTATTGTTATAATTTCCTTATTTTTTGATATTTCAGCATTATTGAAAGATTCATCTAATAAATACCATTTATTTGTTTCTATTTCTTTTACTTTATATTTTCCTTTTAGCAAATCTTTAGTAAGTGCTATTCCTTCTGCATTTGTTGTTATAGTGTCTACTACTTTTTCTTTTTCATCATATACTTCAAATTTCACTCCCTCTAATGGTGCGCCACTTTCTAACCCTGAAATATCACTTTTTTCTTCTGCTTGCTTTACAATTTGTATTTTTCCTTTAATTTTTTCGTTTTCAAAAATGACATCTTTTATTTGATTTTCTTCAAGTGTAACTTCTCTTACTTCTTCATTTAACTCATACATAGAATCTGTTTTAGTTTCATGAAGTCTAATTTTGCTATAATCTCTTAAAGCATACTTATTTGTTAAAGCTTCTCCATTTTCATCTGTTGTTATTTTTTCTAAAAAATTACCATTTACATCTAATACCTCAAATTCTACATTTGGAATTTTTACTTGATTATTTTCTTTATCTACTTTTATTACTTTAATTTGACCTTTTTTTAATTCATCTTCTACTACTTCTTTTGCAGTTTCATTCCATTTTATTTGAAGTTTTCTATCTTCTGCTAAATTGTACCATTCATTTGTTTCTATTTCTTTTAATAAATAATTTCCTGTTCTTAAATTATGAACCTCAATTTTTCCATTTGCATCTGTGTAATAGGTTCCAACCAATTTATTTGTTTCATTATAAAGTTCAAAACCAACATTACCAAGTGCTATGGTGTTACTATCTTTATCTGTTTTAAAAATTTCTAAGTTTCCTGTTTTATGCTTATTTTCTATTTCTATAGAAGAAGTTTTATTATAGCTTACATCTACTTCAAAATTTGGATTTTCTTCTAGTATATATTCTTCTTTAGCTTTTGTTTCTTTAACATAATATTTTCCTTGAAACAAATTTTTAAATTCTGTATTTCCATTTTTATCAGTAGAAGCTTTTTGAATAAACTCATTTTTTGAGTTATATAGTTCAAATTCAACATCCCCTAACCCTTCTTTTGTATCTGCATCTACTTTTTTTATAGCTAGTATGCCAGTATTTAAATTTAATTTTAAATTTGCAGTAGCATTTGTATTTTTATAAGATGACGCTGTTAATAAATAATTTTGAGTTCCTGCTATTCTTGTTTTTCCGTAAAAAATTGGGTTACTTTTCAGTTTTCCTTCTACTTCGATATTAATATCTTTATTAGAATTTAAATTGTCTTTAGAAATTTTTATTTTAAATTTTTCATTAGAGGTAAAATTTGTTTTTATATTTCCATTTTCATCTGTAATTAAGTCGCCATTTTGTAGCCCTGTAACGCTTTTTATTGTATAATTTGAAACTGTTTGATCTGCGCTTACACCATATGTTATGGAAAAATAATTGCCATCTTCTTTTAAATCACTTATTTTGTTTATTTTTAGATTTTCTGAAAATTTAGAGCTTCCATTTTTTCCTATATCAACTAGAGTATGGAGTGCATTAAGCATTGCTTGACCTTCGGCATCTCCCTCATCTGCAGTGTATAAATTAATATCTGCTTGCCCAATTAAACAATATATTGCAAATTTTGTGACTGCAAATGCATCAAAATCATTTGCTAGACCCATTTGGCTTGCTGTTTTATATGGGTAGCCATTTGTTACTGCTCTCCAAACTTGGTTATTGTCTAAAATAGAGTCTACATCTACTGTATAATTATCTACTACACCTACTCCATGTAAGTCTCTATTTAAACAATATGCAGGGTAAAATGTACCATCTTTATGGTAGCCTACAATTGCACATGTACAATATGTAGATATGCCTTTTTCCTCTTTATAATATTTTAAATGATAATTAATTTCACCTATTTTTTCTATATATGCATCTGCCATTTCGATCGATGCGGTTACTATTTTTGAACAATTAGAAATAAATATTATTGCAAGCAATAATATAGCTAATATTCTTTTTAAAATTTTAAACATTAAATTCCTCCTATTTTAGAGGGGGCTTAAATAATTTAATTATTGAAAAAAATTTTTCATTTAAATTTAATTTTTAATAAATATGATATAACTTTACATATTTTATAATAAAAATTTGTTTTTGTCAAGAGATAAAGTTTACATAACTAAAATAAATATTACAGGATAATGATTTTTATACACCTTTATTCTTGAAGCATTGAAATATTATATAGTAACAAACAAACACTACTAGATAGTTACTAGTCAGCCTTAATTAATATATATTTTTGAATAAAAAACAACCAAAAAAGCATATTTTTAAGCTTTTTTGGTTGTTCGTTCTTGGTGGGTAGGGTTGGATTCGAACCAACGTACGCTCTCACGGCCAGATTTACAGTCTGGTGCCATTAACCACTCGACCACCTACCCACGTAGTACTTTCCTATTATAATGCTAATTTTATATTTTGTCAATAGTTTTTTGAGCGAATTTTTGAGATTTAGTTACAAGACAATGATTTTAATATAACTTTACTCCCAAAACATTGAAATATTAATACTTTTCAAAGTTTCTCGGCTCATTTCGTAATTATAA
>CAMVKF010000024.1 GCA_947168035.1 uncultured Clostridia bacterium
CACCACCAAGAACCGGCTACCCAAGTCACCACCAATGTCACCAGCGAAGATTTTACAAACTTACATCTAATATCATCATAAGTAAAAATCCAACTGTAACACCTATTGTTCCAAGCTTTGAATATGCACCATTTTGAGAGTCGGGGATAAGTTCTTCAACTACTACACTTATCATAGCACCTGCTGCAAAAGATAAGAAATATGGTAAAACCTGAGCAACAGTATTTGTAAGTAAAATTGTTATAAATGCACCAATTGGCTCAACAATTCCAGAAAGTGTACCATAAATAAATGATTTACATTTACTCATACCTTCTGCTCGAAGTGGCATTGAAATTATAGCTCCTTCAGGAAAGTTTTGTATGGCAATTCCAATTGCTAATGTATATGCAGCAGACATTGTAATTCCAGTATTTCCTAACAAAGCTCCTGCAAAAATAACTCCGTACAGCCATTCCTTCAGGAATATTATGCAAGGTAATTGCAATTACCATCATAATTTTTTTATTTATAGGTATATTTGAATATTGATTATCTTCATTTGCGCTAGTAATAAGAGGAACAACTTTGTCTAAAAAGAACAAAAATATAACTCCACATAAAAAGCCTAAACTTGCAGGTATCCAACTTAAAACACCTTGAGCTTCTGCCATTTCAATAGATGGAATAATAAGTGACCATACAGATGCTGCAATCATTATGCCAGATGTAAAACCAAGTAAAACTTTTTCTAATTTAATATCTATATTTTTTTTCATTAAAAAAACCATACTTGCGCCGAAGTGCTGTTCCAAAAAAAGGGATTAATAACCCGGTAAATAATGTCATTATAAATTCAATTCCTTTCCATAAATTATACTCTAGTTTGGAAAAGAATTAAATTTTGGCAAGGAAACTTTTATTTAAAAGGCAAGGGCGCATATGTGGTATATGTAACCGCGTTTTAAATGAAAGTTGACGCAGCCAAAATTGTAATTATTTTTCAAACTATTTCTCCTTGTAAATTTTTGTCTAATAATATTATATTGTAAAAAAAATCAAAAGTTACAAATTTACCTGAAAATTTGGGCATTTTTCTTGACTTTTTTTTAATATTAGTATACAAATATAAGGAATAAAAAATAGAAAGGAATGGATTTTAAAATGGAAAAAACAAGAGGTTTTGAAATAGTAAAAGGATATGAGAATAAAGGTATAAATTTACCAATTAGAAAAACAAAAAGAGCAGCTGCTTATGATATAGAAGCTGCAGAAGATGTAATTGTTCCAGTATATAAACCAGGAATAAAACCAACTTTAATACCTACGGGGTTAAAGGCATATTGTCAAGATGATGAATGTTTTCTACTATTGAGTAGATCAGGTGGACCAAAAAAAGGACTACTTACACCACATGGACTAGGATTAATAGATGCAGATTATTACGAAAATCCAAATAATGATGGACATCTTTTTGTGCAAGTTTTTAATTGCTCTGACCACGAATTACTTATAAAAAAAGGTGATGCAATTGCACAAGTATTGTTTATGAAATATTTAATATGTGATGGAGATAATGCAACAGGAACAAGACAAGGTGGTTTTGGTTCAACTGATAAACAATAGAGTCATGTGCTTAATAAATGTTACACTAGCTTTACGAAATGAGAGGAATATAGCATGAAAAATTTTTTAAGAAACAATAAAGAATTTATTTTTGAAATAATGATAATTATATTAATATCATTTTTCTGTTTTAGTTTAGCTCCAGTGACTTTACAAAATGATACATATTATACAATACCTATAGGAAATTTAATTTTAAAAAATGGGATAGATATGAAAGACCATTTTTCTTGGCATGAAGATTTACCATACACATACCCTCATTGGGGGTATGATGTAATAATGGCTGTAATCTACAATTTAGGTGGCTGGAAGGCTATATATATTTCTGTATGTTTAATGGCTATGGTACTTGGAATTACTATTTATTTAGTAAATAAAAACTTAAGTAAAAATATGTTGACTTCATTAATTATAAGTTTAGGTGTTATGTATTTACTAAAAGATTATATTGCAGCTAGAGCTCAACTTGTTACCTTTTGGGTTTTTATGGTTTTAATATACTTAATAGAAAAATTTATAGAAAACCCTAAAAAAATTATATATCCACTTTCAATAATTGCACTATCTATCTTAGTTGCAAATATTCACGTAGCTGTATGGCCTTTTATATTTGTATTAAGTTTGCCATATATTGCAGAATACTTTATTTGCATATGGGCAGATTGTATAATTTATAATAAATGGGGGATTTTTGTAAATAAAATATCAAAAGCAATTAATAAAAAGGATAAAGATAAGCAACAAATATTAGATCAAAGATTACAAAAAATATACGCCCATAATGAAAAAGTTAAACAAGCAAGAGAAAATAGTGAGCCATATAAAATAAAAATGAAAAGAAATAATAATGTAAAATGGTTAATAGTATTAATGGTAATATGTGCTTTAACAGGTTTTTTAACACCACTTAAATTAACCCCTTTTACATATTTATATAAAACTATGCAAGGAAATACAACTCAAAATATTAACGAACATCTACCACTTACCCTTATAAACAATGTACCTATAATGTGTACTATAGTGATATTTATTGCAAGTTTAACATTTACTAAAGTAAAAATAAGGTTAGCAGACTTATTTATGTTAGGTGGATTATGTTATTTAATGTTTCTTTCTAAAAGACAGTCGACAATATTTGTTTTAATAGGTTCAATTATTCTAAATAGGTTATTAACACAGATGTTAGAATTATATACAAAATATAAAAAGGAAGAAAAGACCAAAAAGTTTATAAATGTATTAAGCCTAATAATAGCAATATGTGTAATAATACCATTTGGTTTAAAACTAACAAAAGACAAAATAAAGGATTCATTTGTAAATCAAAAAACTTACCCTGTAAAAGCAGCTAAATGGATAAAAGAAAACTTAAATGTAGAAGAAATAAAATTATATAATGAATATAATTATGGAAGTTATTTATTATTTGAAGGAATACCTGTATTTATAGATTCTAGAGCAGATTTGTATTCGCCAGAATTTAATGGAAGAAAAGATGACATTTTTATGGATTTTATAAATACTTCTCATTTGGGAAAGTTTTATGGTTCAACTTTTAAAAAATATAACATCACACATTGTATATTATATAGAAATTCAAAAATAAGTATGTTAATTGATAAAACAGATAGCGAAAATTATAACAAAATATATTGGGATGATAGTTTTGTTATCTATGAGATTAAAGGCGAAAAATCTAATTAACTGCTTGACAATACTAGTATTTATGAATATAATGTTGGCATAAAAGCTAAAAAGGAGCACTAAATGTTAGACCAAGATACCAAAATATTTAATAACCAATATAATCAAATGTCAGATGAAAATCTACAAATTGAAGCAACAATTAACCAAAACACTGAAGCACTAGATTGTTTAATAGAAAGATATAAAGATATGGTTAATATGAAGGCTAATAAATTTTTTATGGTAGGCTCAGAAAAGGAAGATATTCTACAAGAAGGTTATATTGGTCTTTATAAAGCTGTAAAATCATATAATAAGCAAAAACAGAATTCATTTAAAACATTTGCAGGTCTATGCATAGAAAGACAAATGATAACAGCAGTTAAAAATTCAAATCGTCAAAAACATATTCCGCTAAATTCTTCTTTATCTTTAAATTCTGGTGCATATGATGAAGAAGGAGACACACAGCTTGTAGATGTTTTAGATATTAGGAAAGTTGGAGAAGACCCATTAGATATAATAACTAAAAAAGAATACTTTTCATTTGTTGAAAAATCTATTAATGGAACTTTAAGTGATTTTGAAAAAAAAGTTTTAATGCATTTTCAAAATGGGGAAAGCTATGCGCAAATTGCAGAGCACCTAAATAGTAAAGTAAAATCAGTAGATACAGCAATACAAAGAATAAGAAAAAAGGCACAAAAAATAAAGTTTTTAAATGCAGATACATAGTGAAACCAATTTGTAAAAATTATAAATAATATATTCAATAAAGAAAGGTAAGTCAATGAAAGAAGAATTTTTAAAATTATTAAGAAGTACAAATAGAGAGCATATAGAAGATTTAATACAATTTATAGAAAAAACCGACTTTTTTGAAGCACCTGCAAGTACGAGGTTTCATGGTAGTAGGGAACACGGATTAGTAGAACATAGCTTAAAAGTTTATGAAATATTAAAACAAAAAGTAGAAACTTCATGTTTACCTATAAACATACCAAAAGAATCAATAATAATTATAGGGTTATTGCATGATATTTGTAAAGTAAACTTTTACAAAATAGATTATAGAAATGCAAAAAATGCTTTAGGAGTATGGGAAAAAGTACCATATTACACAATTGAAGACACTATACCATATGGTCATCGGAGAAAAATCTGTTATGATGCTAACAGAATACATAAAACTTACTCCAGAAGAAAAATATTCAATAAGATGGCATATGGGTTATACTGAGCCAAAAGAATTATATAACACAATAGGAGCAGCATATACTAAATACCCAATTGCACTTTTAACACATGAGGCAGATTTAGAAGCCACATATTTTTTTGATACTTAATTTTCAATTGGGGACGGTCCTTTTTGGTAAATTTCCCATTGGGGACGGTCCTTTTTTGAAAATATTATGTAAATATCAGCTAAAATAATTGATTTTCACATATAATGACATATAAATATAATGGAGATTAGATAAATTTTTGATTTTTACCAAAAAGCGTCCCCAATTGAAAAAGGAGAGAATATGAATAAAACAGAGCCACGTACACTTCCAGGGTTTATGGAACTATTACCACAAGAACAAATTTTGTTTAACCAAATAAAAGAAACAATAAAAAATAATTACGAAAAATTTGGATTTTTACCATTAGATACGCCAGTAATGGAAGATTCAAATGTTTTACTTGCAAAAGCAGGTGGAGAAACAGAAAAACAAATATATCGTTTTACTAAAGGAGATAATGACTTAAGTTTAAGGTTTGACCTAACAGTTCCTCTTGCAAAATATGTTGCAAAAAACTATGGTGAACTAACTTTTCCATTTAGAAGGTATCAAATTGGCAAAGTTTATAGGGGGGAAAGAGCACAAAGAGGAAGATATAGGGAGTTTTACCAATGCGATATTGATATTATAGGAGATGGAGAACTTTCTATTATAAATGATGCTGAACTTACAAAAGTAATATATGATACATTTAATGAATTGGATTTTGGAAAATTTACAATTTGTATAAATAACAGAAAAATTCTAAATGGATTGTTCGAAAATTTTGGACAAAAGGAAAGCTCAACTCAAATTATGAGAATAATAGATAAAATTGAGAAAATAGGCAAAGAAAAAGTAATTCAAGAGCTTGAAGAATTAGGTATAGAAAAAACAAATATTGAACAAATTATCAATTTTATTGAAATTGATGGAACAACTGATGAAAAATTAGATAAATTAGAAAAACTAAATATTTCAAATGAAGTTTTTGTTAAAGGTCTACAAGAATTAAAAGAAGTGGTTAAATATATTAGATATTTTAATGTTCCAGAAGATAATTTTAAAATTGATTTAACAATAGCAAGAGGTTTAGATTATTACACAGGAACAGTATATGAAACATTTTTAGATGATTATAAATCTTTAGGAAGTGTTTGCTCAGGTGGAAGGTATGAAAATTTAGCAGAATATTATACAGATAAAAAACTTCCAGGAGTAGGTATTTCGATAGGGTTAACAAGACTATTTTATCAGCTAAATGAAATAAATATAATAAAAGCTGATAAAAAATCTATAGCAGATGTATTAATTATACCAATGGTTGATAATTTTGAATATATTGCAAAAATACAAAATGAATTAAGAAATCAGGGCAAAAATGTACAAATATATTATGAAGACAAAAAAATAAAAACAAAATTTAAATATGCAGACAAACTTCAAATTCCATATGTAGTTGTTGTTGGGGAAGATGAAGTAAAAAATAATACATATACAATAAAAAATATGCAAACAGGAGAACAAAAAGAAATTTCAATTTGGGACGGTCCTTTTTGGTAAATTTTCCATTGGGGACGGTCCTTTTTGGTAAATATTATGTTGAGGAGGTGAGGCGTTGCCGAGAAAGTCAAGAGAATATAGTACATCAAAAGTATATCATGTTATATTTAGAGGAAATGATAAACAAGATGTATTTTATGATGATCAAGATAAATATGTTTTTTTAGATAAAATTAAAGAATCTAAAAAAAGATTTGATTATAAAGTTTATTCATATTGTTTAATGAACAATCACATTCATTTGGTTATTAGAGTCAAAGATGAATTATTATCAAAATCTATGCACAATTTAGGAACAAGATATTCAATGTATTTCAATAAGAAAATGGATAGAAGAGGACATTTATTTGAAAATAGATATTTAAGCAAGAAAGTTGAAAATATAACATATTTTTTAAATTTGTGTAAATATGTCCATAGAAATCCCGAAAATGCCAATATTGAAAAAACTACAAACTATAAGTGGAGCAGTTTTCAAGAGTATATAAAAAGAACAGATAGGATTATTGATTCAAAAGTACTTTTGTATTATTTTAATAATGATATAGAAGAGTTGAAAAAATATACTTTAAAAGATGACAAAAAAGAAATTATCAATAATTTTGCGGATTTAGAATTAATAAAAAAATTGGATGAAGAAGATGTAATAAACATTATAAAAGAAAAGTTCAATTTAGAAAAAGCAAGTGATGTTTCTTTATTAGAACAAGATAAAATGAGCAAAGTTATAAGGGAGTTAAAAGAAATAGAAGGAACAAGTTTGAGCCAAATAGCAAGAATAACAAAAGTAAGTAGATATAAAATAAAAAGAATATGGGATAAATAACCAAAAAGTAATTTACCAAAAAGGACCGTCCCCAATGGAAAATTTACCAAAAAGGACCGTCCCCAATTGAAAATGAGTTAAATTTTAAAGGAATATTTGTAATAGGATGAATAAATTGGATGGAATGACAATGTAAAACTTGTCCATCAATTAATTCATCTTTTTTTCCATACAAACTATCACCTACTAAAGGGTGACCAATAGCTGCAAAATGTACTCTTATTTGATGAGTTCGCCCAGTAACTAATAAGCATTTAACTAAGCTACAATTATTAACTTCACCTAAAACTTCATAATGTGTAATGGCATTTTTTCCATTTTCACAGATACATCTTTCGATAATACTTCCTTGTTTTCTTGAAATAGGTAGTTTTATAGTACCATTCTTTTCTTTAAAATTTCCATGAACTACTGCAAGATATTGTTTTTTAAAAATGTTATTTACCATCTGCTTTATTAAAGCATCTTGAATATATTCATTTTTTGCAAAAACAATTAATCCAGAAGTATTATAATCTAAGCGGTTGATGGGACGAATTTTTTTATTTAAACCTATAGAATCAAAATAGTATTTTAACCCATTAGAAATTGAACTGTCAAAATGTGCAATACTTGGGTGAGTAGCTTGTGAGCGAGGTTTATTTAAAATAATAAGCCATTTATCTTCGTAAACAATATTTAAATCCATTTTTGTAGCAATAATATTAGAATTATCCTCAAAATATCCTAAATCTACTGAAATGGTATCACCAATTTGTGCATATTGTCTAGTATCGCAAGAAAGCGAGTTACACCTAACACAATTATTGTTCAATAGCTTAGCAAATAATCTTGAGGAAATTCCAAGTTTACTTTGTAATATATTGTTAATTGTTAAATTTTTTTCTTTTACTTTATAAATTAGTTCCAAAAAAAACTCATTCCCTTCTAAAGGCACACATAGTTTGTAAAAGAATTGTGTTTTTGGCTAGGCGGACAAATGAGAAAGAGCGGAGTGTACGAGTTGTACATGAGCATCTTTGAGATAGCAGTCCAACAACGCCAAAACGCAATTATTTTCAAACTATATACCTTTAATGTAATTTTGAATAAAATTCCATATATCTTCACTGTAAACTTTTTTTTCAGATGAAAAGGGCAAAAAAGGATTATCCATTAAAGGATTAAGTTCTTTTTGTAAAGTTTTTACTGTATTTTCAACTTTTGTAGGAGCAATTTTGTCAGCTTTGTTTGCAAGAATTAAAAATGGTTTTTTAGAAGAAACAACATAATTGTACATAAGTTTATCATTTTGAGTTGGCATATGCCTAATATCTATAAGAAATACAATTAATGCAATATCTTTGCTATTAAATAAATATTGCTCTATAAAACTACCAACTTTATCTTGTTCTTGTTTTGACATTTTACTATAACCATACCCTGGTAGGTCTACAAAATAGAAGGTTTCATCAATGTTATAAAAATTAATTTGTCTTGTTTTACCTGGTTCAGAACTTGTACGAGCCAGTTTTTTTCTATTTATCATTGTATTTATAAATGATGATTTTCCAACATTAGATTTTCCAACTAAAACAATTTGTGGTAAATTATTTTTAGGGTATTGTTTTGGATTCACAGCTGAAATTTCAAATTTTGGGTTTTTAACAAACATGGTTAAACTCCTTAATATAAATTGAAATATGCTCTAAAACATTGAAATATTAATACTTTTCAAAGTTTCTCGGCTCGATCAATAATTATAAGAAATTCTACATCGATTTTTCGGCACCCTTTCACTTAGTCCTCGTGCTTACAGCACTCGACGCGAACATTTTCCAAAAAATCTTCTTAGAATTTCTAAAATTACTCCAATCACATTCGAAACTTTTTAAATTATTAATATTTCAATGCTTTTAGAGAATGTAAAATAATAAATTATATAATTTTTAAATAAAATAAATCAAAAACGAGTATTGCTAGGCAAAAGGTATTAAAAAGGCAAGGGAGCGTACGTGGTGTACTTGAGCTTTTTTTTATAATTTTAGCTTTTATTGAATTGGAAAAGAATTAAATTTTGGCAAGATAACAAATTTTCAAGTCAACTAGCCAAAACAAATCAAAAACGAGTATTGCTAGGCAAAAAGTATTAAAAAGGCAAGGGAGCGTACGAGGGGTACGTGACCGCGTTTTTAATACTTTTTAACAACGCAAGACGAAGTTTTTCATTTGTTTATTACTTCTAGTCCGCCCATGTATGGTTGCAATACCTCCGGAATAATAACACTTCCATCAGGTTGATAATTATTTTCCATAATAGAAATAAGCATTCTAGGTGGTGCAACAACTGTATTATTTAAAGTATGTGCAAAATAATTTCCATTTTCACCTTTAATTCTAATTC
Source organism: uncultured Clostridia bacterium (assembly GCA_947168035.1). Classification (GTDB taxonomy): domain Bacteria; phylum Bacillota; class Clostridia; order TANB77; family CAG-508; genus CAG-269. The sequence goes on from CAMVKF010000024.1 coordinate 9,338, forward strand.
CAAGTCTTCTAGCTTGAGCATCTGTCATATTAGTACAGCTTCCAACTTCAAAATATTTTTTTTGTCTTGGAGACCATGCTTCAACATCACAAGACTTAGCTTTTAAGTCTGCTAAATCTCCAGAGCAACACTCTAAAGTTCTAACAGGTATATTCATTGATCTAAAAAATTCAACAGTATAAGACCACATTTTATCATACCATTCCCAAGATTGTTCTGGTTCACAAACAACAATCATTTCTTGTTTTTCAAATTGATGTATTCTATAAACTCCACGTTCTTCAATACCATGAGCACCTTTTTCTTTTCTAAAACATGGTGAGTAAGATGTCATTGTATATGGCATTTTAGATTTGTCTAAAATTTGGTCTTTAAATTTACCAATCATAGAATGTTCTGATGTTCCAATTAAATATAAGTCTTCACCTTCAATTTTGTACATCATAGCATCTAATTCTTCAAAACTCATAACACCAGTTACAACATCAGAACGAATCATAAAAGGTGGAACACAGTATGTAAATCCTTTATTTATCATAAAATCTCTAGCATATGTTAAAACTGCACTATGAAGTCTAGCAACATCTCCCATTAAATAATAAAATCCGTTACCAGCAACTCTTCTTGCACTATCTAGGTCAAGACCACCTAGAGCTTCCATAATTTCACCATGATAAGGAATTTCGTAATCTGGAACTATAGGTTCACCAAATCTTTGAACTTCAACATTTTCACTATCATCTTTTCCAATAGGAACAGAAGGATGCATTATATTTGGAATTCTCATCATTCTTTTCTTTATTTCTTCAGAAAGCTCATTTTCTAAAGTTTCATTTTTTTCTAATTGATTATTTATTTCTTGAACTTTGGCTTTAACTTCTTCAGCTTTTTCTTTTTCACCATTTTTCATAAAGCTACCAATTTGGTTACTTAAAGTTTTTCTCTCAGCTCTAAGATTATCACCATTTAATTTAGAAGCACGGTATTTTTGGTCTAAATCAATAACTTCATCAACTAAAACTAATTTTTCATCTTGAAATTTTTTCTTGATATTTTCTTTTACAACATCTGGATTTTCTCTTAAAAATTTAATATCTATCATAATACAATCATCCCTTCTTAGAGATATACATCAGTTTGGAAAAAATGTAATTTTTTTCAAACTAAAGCCCCCTTAAAATCTTTACAAGATTATATAATAAAATTTCGTATATATCAAGGGGTTTCAAGATAAAAAATGTGATTGTAACACAAATTCCCTATAAAATATATTTTTTTATTATTTTTTAAAAAATTATAGTGTATAATGAATATGTTTTAAAAGTTAAATAAAAGAAAATAGAGAATAAATAGAAAAAAACAAATGGAAATGTAGAACAAGAACTGTTTGATAAAAATATATAAAAAACTGGAAGGATGAATTTTAATGGCAAAAAGAAAAAAAAGAAGTTATAAAAGAAAAGCAAATAAAAATAATGATGTAAATTTAACAGTTATAGGAACTATAGTATTTAGTGTATTACTTGCAGTATTATTGTACACAAATTCTGGTCCTTTAGGGCAAAAATTAAATGAAATTTTAGGGGGGCTAATGGGAATTTTGAGATATATTCTTCCTGTTGGTTCATTTGCTATTGCTATAAAAATTGCATGTGTTGATGAGGAAGATTATATAACAAAAAAACTAGTGCAATATTCAGTTTTAATAATATGTATAGCAATTATAATGAGTATATATCAAATTTCAAAAGGTGCCCTTATTATAACAGGAGACACATCTCAAATAATAAAAAGAGCTTATATTCTAGGTGTTGGAAATAGTGGAGGTGGAGCAATTGGGGCTTTAGCTGCTGTACTACTTACAAGACTTTTAGGTATTGCTGGAGCAACAGTACTTAGTGTAGGAATATCAATAATGTTATTTGCTTTTGTTTGTGGAATAGATATTTCTGAATTAATAAGTTCAAATGTTTCAAATCATATAGAAAGAAAAGAAGAAAAGAAAATTCAAAAACAAGAAATAAGAAGAAAGCAAAAAGAATATATGGCAGCTAGGAGAGAAGAGTTAAGAGCCATTCAAAAAGAACAACAAAATAAAAACGAAAAAAATGCTGTTTTAAAAACAGCACAAGAGATTTCACCAGAGCAAATAAAAATAAACTTAAACGGAAGAATTATAGATGAAGAGAATAAAGGTGGATTAAAATCATTATTAAAAAAATCAAAAGAAAATAAGGAAGAAAGTAATAAAGGTATAGCTCAAACGGCATCAACAATAATGGTAGATAAGCAAACAGGAGAAGTAATAGAAGAAGAGCCTAATTTGTTTGTTCAACAAGAAGAAGAAAAGCAAGAAAAAACAAAACAGGTATTGCAATTACAACATTCACTTGCAGTAGAAGAGGATAATTATATTTTTCCTCCAGTAGGAATTTTAGCAGAGGTGGAAAAAGCTTCCCTACAAGGTGGAACAGAGAAACTAAAAAATACAGCAGCAAAACTTCAAAAAACGCTATATAGTTTCGGAGTATCTGCAAAAGTAGAAAATGTAACAGTAGGACCTGCAATTACAAGGTATGAATTAAAACCAGCTGAAGGTGTAAGAGTAAGCAAAATTGCAAATTTAGCAGATGATATAGCACTTAATTTAGCGGCAGAAACAATAAGAATAGAGGCACCAATACCAGGAAAACAAGCCGTTGGAATAGAGGTTCCAAATAAAGAAAAAGAAATGGTTGGTTTAAGAGAAGTTATAGAGTCTGAAGAATTTAAAAATAATAAATCTAAATTAAGTGTAGCTCTTCGGAAAAGATGTTGCAGGGCAAGCAGTTGTTGCAAATATTGCAAAAATGCCACATGTACTAATTGCAGGAAGTACAGGTTCTGGAAAATCTGTATGTATAAATACAATAATTACAAGTATAGTTTATAATGCAAAACCTAGTGAAGTAAAACTTGTAATGGTAGACCCAAAGGTAGTTGAGCTTTCAGTATATAATGGTATACCACATCTTTTAATACCAGTAGTTACAGACCCTAAAAAAGCTGCAGGGGCTTTAGCTTGGGCAGTTCAAGAGATGGATAATAGATATAATTTATTTGCTGAAAAAGGTGTAAGAGATTTAGCAGGTTATAATAAAGCATTAGAAAACGAAAATATGGGAAAATTACCACAAATAGTTGTAATAATAGATGAGCTTGCAGATTTAATGATGGTTGCAGCAAAAGATGTTGAAGAATCAATTTGTAGATTAGCACAAAAAGCAAGAGCAGCAGGCATGCACTTAGTAATTGCAACACAAAGACCATCAGTAGATGTAATTACAGGTTTAATAAAAGCAAATGTACCATCAAGAATAGCATTTGCAGTTTCTTCACAGGTTGACTCAAGAACAATACTTGACCAAGTTGGAGCAGAAAAGTTACTTGGTAAAGGAGATATGTTATATTTTCCAGCAGGAGCTGCAAAACCTACTAGAGTTCAAGGTGCTTTTGTCTCAGATGAAGAAGTGGAACAAATTGTAGATTTCATAAAATCAAATGGAACAGCAGTATATAGTGAAGATATTTTAGAAACAATTGAACATGGAAGTAAAGAGGAGCAAGCAAAACAACTAGCTAAAGAACAAGCTGAAGATGATGAAACAGACCCATTTTTAAATGAAGCAATAGATACAGTAGTTGAAACAGGGCAAGCTTCAACTTCATTTATACAAAGAAAATTTAAAGTTGGTTATGCAAGAGCAGGAAGAATAATAGACCAAATGGAAGAAAGAGGGGTTATTTCAGGATACCAAGGTAGCAAGCCAAGAGAAGTACTTTGGACTTTAGAAAAATTAGCTGAAATGAAAATGGGAACAAAGGCAGAAGAATAGATAAAAACTAAAGAAAGGAACGTAAAAATCTTGAAAGATAAACTTTTGAAAAAAATTGTTAAGAAAAATTATAATAATCAGCTTGAAGAAGTTTTAGCAAAAAAGAAATATACCTCAGAAGTTAAAAATGAACTTTTAAGTATGTTTTATAAAATAGAAAATGGTTATAATGATTATAAAACAATAAAAAGACAAACATTTGAAAAAGATGAATATATAGAAAAATTAATTTCAATTATAGAAAAGAATTGTAATAAAATTGAATTTACAAAAAATCAAGATGAACAAAAAATAGATATTAAGGCTAAACAAATTATATGTTACCCAATTGAAACTAATATATTATATAGCATAGCCAAAATGAGTAAAAAAAATATTGTTGTAAAATATTTAGACAAAAATATTGAAGAAGCATTAACATTTGTTTTAAATATTGGAAATAATATAAATATTGTAGAACCTTTAAGAGATTTTAATGGATTTTCATGGAATGTAATAGTAAAAGATATTGAAGATGTAAAGTGTAATTTAATATACCAAAATATAATTTATTTATTTGGTAATAAATTGGTAGATAAATGGGTAAATACATATGATCCATTAGTAGATTATTTTGACCTCTTTCAAGAAGAAATAAAACAAAAATATGGAGATGAAATAGAAGAAAAAATAAGAAAAGATATAATAGAAATATCTATTTTAATAAAAGCAAGTTATGATGAGGATTTTAAAGCTAGAGTAAAAAATAGCTACGAAGATGCAGAAAATCGATTTAATGAATTAGAAAATACAACAAAGTATATTACCAAAATTTCAAGATACAAAAAAACATTAGAAACTAAAATAAAAAATATAGATAGAATTATCAACAGTAAAAGACTTCTATCAAAAGAATATGAAAAAAAGAATGAAAAACTTCCATTAGAAAAGAAGATTTTTAGCCAAAGAGTTTTAAAAAATATGTTAATGGAAGAAAGAGAGAATCTAATAAAAGAAATTGAGGATTTAAACAAAAGTATTGAACCAAGATATTTTTTAGAAGAAAAAAATAAGGTAAAAGCTAAACTTGAATTTTTTTCGGTAATAAATAATAGTCAAATAAGTAATAAAATTATAGATTTACAAAAACAAATTATTAAATGTATGTATATAGATACAAAAAATACAGAAACAAAACAAGAAATGGTAGAGCAAATTTATATGTATAGGTATTTTTGCTTATTACCATTAAACAATAATAAAAGAATTTGCGAAAAAGATGAATTAAATTCTTATCTAGAAAAATTTGCAAAACTTATAATAGATAAAGCTTTAGAAATGAAAGTAATTAATAAGATTTGTAATATAGATGCGGAAAATTATGAAATAACCAAAAAACTATTTTTATCAAAAATAATTTCATTGCAAGATATAAATTTAAAACTAAATTATAAAGATGGAGCTATAATACTCACAGTTTATGATGAAAAAATAGAAGATGATGAAATTAAATTAGAAAACATTACTAAAGAAAACTTAAATTGCAAATTAAATAAAAAAATAAAATTGTTTAATTGAAACTAAATAACAGGACAAAACTTCCTTTCATATTATTTATGGAAGGAGGCTTTTATGTTAAATAAATATAAAAAAATAATTGCCACTATTTTTTTAGTAATAATTCTAGCTAATATATCTATAACCTGTTTTGCGTTTGGTCCTTCAAGTTCTAAAATATACCAAGGAATAGATGTAAGTAGATGGCAAGGAACAATTGATTTTAGCAAAGTTAAAAAATCGGGAGTAGATATTGTTTATATCAAGGCAAGTGAAGGAAAAAGTTATATTGACCCATATTTTGAAAGAAATTATGAACAAGCAAAAGCAAATAATTTGAAAGTAGGATTTTACCATTATGTTACAGCAAGGTCGCAAGATGCTGCAAGAACCCAAGCTATATTTTTTTCAAATGTAATAAGTCAAACAGAGCCTAATTGCAAACTAGCAATGGATTTCGAAGACTTTGGAAATTTGTCCATCTACCAAATTAATGAAATTTCAAAAGTATTTTTAGAAACTTTAAGTAAAGAAACTAAAACAGAGGTTGTAATATATAGTAATAGTTATTCGGCCAAAAATATATTTAGTAAAGAACTTACAAAATACCCATTATGGGTTGCACATTATAATGTAAGCAATCCATCTAATAATGGAAAGTGGAACAGTTGGGTTGGTTGGCAATATACAAGTACAGGTACAATACCAGGAATTAGTGGCTATGTAGATAAAAATTATTTTACAGAAGGCATTTTAATAAGCAAAATACATCAAATTCCAATTCCAGAAGATATAGAACAAGTGCCAAACCCAGAAAAAACTATTTTTTATACAGTAAAAAGAGGAGACACCTTAAGTTTAATTGCCAAAAAACATAATACAACAGTTGTAGATATAGTTGCATTAAATACAAATATAAAAAATCCAAATTTAATATATCCAGGTCAAACTTTTAAAATAATAATAAATACTGAAAGTAATAGGGTTATTTACTATACAGTAAAAAGAGGAGATACTTTAACATATATTGCTAAAATGTATGGAACAACCGTAAATGCTATAGCAAGCTTAAATGGAATAAAAAATAAAAACTTAATATACCCAAATCAAAGATTAAAAATTAATACGGGTTCTTCAAACCAAGAATCAAGTGGTGATAACTCTTGTGGTAAAATATTATATAAAATAAAATATGGAGATACTTTAAGCAAATTAGCATTAAAATATAAGACATCTGTTTCAGAAATTGCTAAACTAAATAATATAAAAAATCAAAATCTAATATATGTAGGAAACACAATAAGAATACCAAGATGTGGGTGGTAAAATCCCATTTGGGACCGGTTCTTTTTTGGGAATCCCATTTGGGACCGGTTCTTTTTTGGGAATTTAATGTAAATAACTAATCCTGTTTAACCGCACATCATTTTTTAAAATTCTATGGTTCACCCTTTAGGGATACCCACCATACGGATTTAAAAAAACGAAATGCTTGATACGGATTAGTTATTTTTTATTAAAATCTCAAATCCCAAAAAAGAACCGGTCCCAAATGGGATTTATCGCAAAAATTTATTAAGGAAATTGCGAAATTTGAAAACAATATAAAAATAAACTAAAACAAATATGGT
>CAMVKF010000025.1 GCA_947168035.1 uncultured Clostridia bacterium
GTTTCGTCCCGTGTTGTGCCTTGAGCGAAGCGAAAGGAATGATTTATAATTATGAAATCAAATTTAATTAAATTAGCAGTAATACCATTAGCTGTACTAGCTGTAATATCATTCAATAATAAAAACTATCGAATTAATGAAGAAGCAGTAGAAGCAAGTATACGTACAACCAGTGAAGGTTTTTTATCTACAGCTACACATGAGGATTTTTCAGAAGAAACAAGAGCCATAATCAATAAACAATGGGCAACAGAAAATATAAATGAAAAAAATTATGATCAAGTAATGGCAAAATATGGTGGATATGAAAATTGGCTAAGGCATTTAGGAGGTGTTTTTGCCAAATACCCAGGAGAAAGTAATATAATTGAAGTCAAAACGGCCGAAGATTTACAAATTGCTGCTGAATATACATGGGGGCTAATGACTATATTTGGGTTTGACTATAATAGTAGCCCAGACAAAAAAACTGGTAAACCTAAGTTTCACAAATGGGGTGCTGATAATGCACAAATACGCCCATACTCATTCTACACAGACAATGATCGAGAAGGAGTTTTACATATGTATGCTGCTGTTCCAATTGATAGAATTTGCTCTAAAAAAGCAAAAAAGGATGATAAATGGATTGGAATGAGGACAAATTGCAATTGTGGAGTTTGGAGTTTTATGAAAAAAACAACAATATATGCAGCAAAAAAAGCAGCGCAGCGTAATGGAACATATAAAACAGTGCCAGATAGTGAAATAAAAGTAGGAGATTTAGTAGAATTTTTTTCAGATCCTGAATGCACACAATGGCACCATGTTGCAATTGTTGGGGAAATTGATAGTTCAACAGGTGATGTAATATTATATGACTCAGGAAATCGTTTTATACGTACAGGTAGGTATAAATGGAAATTAAAAGAATATACTAGTAAAAGTTGTCGTTACCATAAAGTTAGACATTTTATGGAAATTGACCAAACAACAACATTAGGCACAGGAAATTATGGAGGTGGAGAAACAACAGGAGGAGGCACAGTAGGAACAGGAGAAGTTGATCAAAGACTTGTAGAAAGTTTAAGATATGCATGTAGCTTTATTGGTAAAATTAAATATGCTGACAAAAATGATAAGCGTAGATTTGGTAAATTAGAAGAAGGTTATTCAGATTGTTCACATTTTGTACATAGAGTTTTTGAACATACAGGTATAATGAAAAAATTTGTACATTCAGAGGACTGGGGCTTTGGTGGTTGCCCAAATACTAAAGTTGTAGCAGAGTTTAAAGCAGGAGAGAAATGGGATTATTCGAACGCATCTCCACGGAGATATACTTTGGGAGCATTATCACAGCGGAAGTAACCATGTTATGATTTATCTTGGAAATGGTAAACAAATTGAGTGTGATGCGTATCATGATACAGTACATATGGGAAGTGTTTCTAAAAGTGCAAAAAATCACCTAAGAAGAATTATTCATTTCGATGTTTTCCCAGTACAACCAAATGCGTATTATGATGTAAATGAAAAAACCATAAAGTTTATGTGAGGAAGTAGTGGAACGCCATAATCAGATGGTAGTAACACAACATTGCTTAGCTGGTTGTACAAGCCAAATACATACAACAAATGTTAAAAAAAGTGATGCATTGTTTTACGGAGAACTATTTAATTAAAAACCTTGCGTTTTGCTAAAAAATGATATATAATTAAGTAGTCAATTTAATTGACTACTTAATTTTTTAGGAGATGTTAGTTTGAAAAATAATTACAAAATTTAATTTTTTCCAAACTCATGTGTACCTTTTAGGAAGGAATGAAGTTTTAATGAGAGCAATAGAAATTAGAAAAAAATATTTAGATTTTTTTAAAAATCATGGACATAAAATTATACCTTCAAGTCCATTAATTCCAGAAAATGACCCATCAGTTTTATTTACAACAGCTGGAATGCAACCTTTAGTACCATATTTGTTAGGTGAACCTCACCCTGAGGGCAAAAGACTTACAGATTACCAAAAATGTGTAAGAACAAATGACATTGATGAGGTAGGAGATAATAGACATTTAACCTATTTTGAAATGCTTGGAAATTGGTCTTTAGGAGATTATTTTAAAGAAGAATCTATATCTATGAGTTTTGACTTTTTAACAAAAGAGCTAAATATTCCAGTAGAAAAGATTTATGTTACAGTATTTAAAGGGGATAGCGATTGCCCAAGAGATGAGTTAGCAGCTGCTTGTTGGAAAAAAGCGGGAATATTAGATGGGCATATTTATTATTATGGAAAAGATGACAATTGGTGGATAGCAGGAGAGACAGGACCTTGTGGACCTGATACAGAAATGTTTTATGATACAGGAAAATTAAAATGTTCTGAAAATTGCCAGCCTTCTTGTGACTGTGGTAAATATGTTGAAATTTGGAACAATGTATTTATGGAATATTTTAAAAGTGAAACAGGTTATTCAAAGCTTAAACAGCAAAATGTAGATACAGGAATGGGACTAGAAAGAATAACATTTTTGCTTCAAGGAAAAGAAACTCCATTTGATACAGAATTGTTTAAAGGAGTTATGGACAAGCTTTTTGAACTTCAAAAAAATGATATTATTGAAAGTAGAAGAATTGTTGCAGAACATCTTCGTTCTAGTATGATGATAATTGCAGATGGTGGAAGACCAACCAACCTAGATAGAGGGTATGTATTACGTAAATTGATTAGAAGAATGATAAGACATATGAATAAACTAGGGATAGAATTAAATGAATTATCAACATTAATAGATATAAATGTGGATAACTTAAAAGAATTATACCCAGAACTAGAAAAAAATAAAGAAAAAATTAAACAAGTTATGATAGAAGAGAAAGATAAATTTGTAAAAACTTTAAATAATGGTGAAAGAGAATTTGAAAAAGAAGTTAAAAAATTAAAAGAACAAGTAAAAGATACACTAGACGGAAAAATTGTATTTAGATTATATGATACATATGGTTTTCCACCAGAGGTTACAAAAGATTTAGCAACAGAAAATGGAATGAAAATATCTATGGAAGAATTTGATAAACTTTTTAAAGAACACCAAGAAAAGTCAAGAGCAGGTTCTGACAAAAAGTTTAAAGGAGGACTCGCATCTACTGGTGAAATTGAAACCAAATACCATACTGCTACACACCTTTTAAATGCAGCTCTAAAACAAGTTTTGGGGTCACATGTACATCAAAGGGGAAGTAACATTACTGAGGAAAGATTAAGATTTGACTTTTCTCATGACTCAAAAATGACAGATGAAGAAAAGCAAAAAGTAGAAGAATTAGTAAACAAATGGATTGCAGATAAAATACCTGTTGAACATTTTGAAATGAAAAAAGAAGAAGCAATTGCGCAAGGTGCAGAAGCAATGTTTATTGAAAAATATGGAGATATTGTTTCAGTATATAAAATAGGTGACATATCACTAGAGCTATGTGGAGGACCACATGTAAAAAATACAGAAGAACTGGGACACTTTAAAATTAAAAAAGAAGAAGCAAGTTCATCAGGTGTAAGAAGAATAAAGGCAATACTTGAATAGAAGTTTCAATTGGGGACGGTCCTTTTTGGTAAATCTTATGTAAATAGCAGATATATATGGAACATTTCTTTTTTTAAAATCATCATAGTTATTGTCTTTAGCGTATAAATTATAAGATTTACCAAAAAGGACCGTCCCCAATTGAAAATTCAAGAAAGGAACAAAAAAATGAATATTATCAAAATATCAATAATATATTTAATAATAATAAATATTTTAGGCTTTTTAGTTATGTGGATTGATAAACACAAAGCCAAAATGGGAAATAGAAGGATACCAGAAAATACGTTATTTTGGTTTACAATATTAGGTGGGGGAATTGGAACAATTGCTGGAATGTATGTATTTAGGCACAAAACTAAGAAGAAAAAATTTACAATAGGAATGCCATTAATTTTAATTTTAGAAATATTAATTTTTATATACTTTAAATTTATAATATAATGTCACCAAATTGTATTTTATTAGACATAAAAACTTAAAAAAAATAAAAAATAATAATACACAAAGTATCAACATATACTTTGTGTATAATTTTATTTTAAAAACCTTGATTTAACAGTTATTCACATAGTTATCCACATTATCCACAATAAATGTGGATAATTGTTAAACTAAAATAAGATGAACATAATGTAACTTAATAGACATAATTGTAATTTTATTGTAATAAAATAGACATATTGAAAACAAATTGTAATAGTAGGGACCAAAAATGCATATAATTCCTTAAAATTCGACAAAAAGTGCATTTTTTTAACAAACTCTTAATTGTAACATAAAATAAAATAAGGGTAATAAGTTACTCTTTAAAAATTAGAGAGAAGGATTTTGTTTATGACAAATAAAAGATATATTAGATGTATGCACTCATATGATATAACTTTAGAAGAATTAAACAATGCTCAAAACTCATTAATAATTGATGTTAGAAATAGGAGAGAGTATGAAGAAGGGCATATTAAGGGAAGCATAAATATACCTGAATATAAAATAAATAAAAATATACGGAAAGATAATACCAAATAAAGAAGAATTAATCATTTTATATTGTTCAAATGGACAAAGAAGTTTAGATGCATATGAAAAATTAATAAGTTATGGATATAAGAATGTATATAATTTATATAGGGGATTAGATTATTATTAATCAAAAAAAAATCGACTATAAAGTCGATTGCAATATTGGAGCAGGTAGTGGGAATCGAACCCACGTCATCAGCTTGGAAGGCTGAGGTAATAGCCATTATACGACACCTGCATTTGCTAAACACTTTATTATTATACCACCTTTTTTTTTATTGTCAATAGTTTTTTAAAAATTTTTTTTAAAATTTTTATAAAAACCTTGAATTTATTTTTATTTTAGTATACTATATATTAAAATGGAAACTAGGAGGATAAAAAATGCCAAGAAAAACAAAAGAACATATTTTAAAAGATGAAGAGACTAAGGTTCGAAGAGTTTCAAAAAAGACAAAAGCTGTTTCTACATCCAAAGAAGCAGAAAAGAAAAAAAATGAAACCAATAGTGTTAATGTAAGTGCTTTAGAAGGCAAAAAAGAGACTAAAAGAAAGACTCCTAAGAAAGAGACAGTTTCTAAAAAAACAAGTTCTACAACAACAAAAAAAATATCAGCTAAAAAAGAAACTAATACAACTAAAAAAACATCAACAAAAAAAGTAGCAAATGCAACAGCTAAAAAAGCATCAACCAAAAAAACAACAAAAACAACAACTAAAAAAGTAGCGAACGCAAGAACAAATAGTACTAAAAAGGTTACAAAAAAACTTCAAACTTTTTTACCAGAATACTATGATTTACCATTTAGATACAATAAAACAGTTGTAAAAATTTTAGCACAAACACCAACAAATTTATTTGTGTATTGGGAAATTTCAGATGAAGATAGAGAAAAACTTAAAAATCAATTTGGAGACTATTTTTTTGAAATTACAAAACCAGTTTTGATTGTTTATAATGAAACTTTAAATTATTCTTTTGAGGTTGATGTTGACGATTTTGCTAACAGTTGGTATTTACACATAAATGATAGTAACTCAGAATATAAAATAGAACTTGGACGTCGCCCTATTCCTGTAAATTATAGCTATATACCTGGGTATAATGTGGAAAAACAAGGGATAATAGAACCTTTAGATATACCATATATTTATATATCTTCTTCAAATGAATTAGAAGCACCAAATGATAGAATTTTATTTAATGATGTAGAATACATTTATTTTAAAAATATAAAAACAAATCAATATATAAAAAGAAAACTTAAAGATTTTCAAAATATTTATAAAAATGGAAAATTTATTAGTACTAAGAAAATATATAAAAATTTATTTAAAGAAGAAATTTTAAAAGATGGATATATGAGCAATCCATCTTCAGGAAATCCAAGTTCTATGCAGTTATTTTAAAGAAAGGATACTACTTATGCAAAAAAAAGGATATGTTAGTTTTGTATTACATGCACATCTTCCATTTATTCACCATCCAGAAAGTGATGATTATTTGGAAGAGTCATGGTTATATGAAGCAATTTCAGAAACATATATTCCATTACTGAAATATTTTAAAAAATTAGTAGATGAAAATGTAAAATTTAGAATCACAATGTCAATGACACCACCATTACTTTCTATGTTAGATAGTAAATTATTACAACAAAAATATATTAATTACTTAGAAAAATTAATTGAGCTTTCAAAAAAAGAAATTAAAAGAACCACTTTTAACCAAAAAATAAATAACCTTTCTCATTACTATTATGAAAGATATTCTGAAGATTTAAGATTATTTAGAGATGAATTTAATTGTGACTTAATTTCACAGTTCAAACATTTTCAAGATATAGGTGTACTAGAAATAATTACTTGTGGTGCAACACATGGTTATTTTCCAATTTTATATGTTAATGAAAAAACAGTAAGAGCACAAATTGCAGTTGGAGTTCAAACATATAAACGCTTTTTTGGAAGAAACCCTAGAGGAATCTGGCTACCTGAATGTGGTTATGTGCCAGAAGCGGATAAATATTTAAGAGAATTCGGATTAGAATATGCAATTGTTGAAACACATGGAGTGCTATATGCAAACCCTACACCGATTTATGGTACTTTAGCACCTATTGTTTCAAAAGAAGGATTTGCCGTTTTTGGTAGAGATATGGAATCTTCAAGACAAGTTTGGAGCTCAATTAATGGTTACCCAGGAGATTTTAATTATAGAGATTTTTATAAAGATATAGGATATGAAGCAGATTACGAATATATAAAACCTTATATTGCACCTAATGGCGCTAGAGTTCATACAGGAATAAAATACCATAGAATTACAGGTAAAACAGATAATAAAGATATTTATGATATTCAGTGGGCAAAAGATTCTGCAGAGAGTCAGGCAGGACATTTTTTAGATTCAAGAACAGCTCAAATAGAAAATGCATCAAAATATATGGACAAACCACCTATTGTTTTATGTCCTTATGATGCAGAACTTTATGGACATTGGTGGTATGAAGGGCCATACTGGTTATATATTTTATTTAAAAAAATATATTATGATGAATGTAATTTTGAATTAATTACACCTTCGGAATATATAGATAAATTTCCTGAAATTCAAGAATGTACTCCTTGTAGGTCAAGTTGGGGGGCTAAAGGGTATAGTGAAGTGTGGCTGAACCCAAGTAATGACTATGCACATAAACACCTTCATACTGCAGGAGATAGAATGTGCGAGCTTGCATACAAATTTAGAAATGTGCCAGATGAATTAAATGAATTAGAAATTCAAATATCAAAGTTAAAAGAAGAAAAAAAGCCAATTACATCTATTACTTCTACTGCAAAATATAAAAAATTAAAATTAACATTAAGAGCACTAAACCAAGCAGCTAGGGAACTATTACTTCTTCAAAGTAGTGATTGGTTATTTATAATTACAAATAATACAATGGTAGATTATGCTCACCGTAGAATAAAAGACCATACAGGAAGGTTTACTAAGCTTTATAATGAGCTTAATTCAGGTAAAATAGATAAAAAGTTCTTAGAAGATATAGAAATTAAAGATAATATATTCCCTGATATTGATTTTAGAATATATATGTAATTTATAATTGCATAAATGCTAAAAGTATGGTATAATCTAGTATAGAGATTAAAAATAGGGAGAAAGTTTGAAAAATAATTACAATTTTGGCTGTGTCATATTTCATTCAAAACTTAGGCATACATATACTATATATGCACCCTTGTCTTTTGAATAAAAATATTCCTTGCCAAAATTTAATTCTTTTCCAAACTGATTTATGCCTTTAGGAAGGAATGATTTGATTAATGAATCAAATTCTTGTGACAAAAAAGATTTATATTACACCAGAATTAAAAAGAAAAAAGAAAATTTATAAAATTAATTTCATACTTTCTATAATACTAATTACAATACTTTTTTCAATTTATGTATATGCAGAATATGATAGAAATAAAAATGAAGATGTTTCAAGAGATATTTTAAATGGTATGGTTATTGAAGAAAAAAAAGATACTACAACAATAAGTAGTGAAGATGAGGTATGGATTATTGCTTTAGATGGTGGAGGAAATGAACAAACTGAAACAAATGAAAAAACTAATGTAGTTAACAATGAACAAAAAAATGAAACAAACAAGGAAAATAAAATAAATCAAAATAGTCAATCACAACTTGTTGGAAAATACAAAGCATCTAATGGTAAAACATATAATACTGTAGGTACAATAAATATTCCTTCAATTAATGTAAATTACCCAATATTAACTGAAACATCAGATAGTTTACTTAAAATTTCAGTTTGTAAATTTTGGGGAGCAGACCCTAACCAAGTAGGAAATTTTTGTATAGCTGGTCATAATTATAGAAATACAAGATTTTTTAGCAAAGTACCAAATTTAGTTGTTGGAGATATAATAGAAATAACAGATTTATATAATAAAACTTTAAATTATGAAGTATATGATAAATACACTGTAGATCCACAAGATGTAAGTTGCACAAGTCAGCTTACAAATGGAAAAAAGATTGTAACGCTTATCACGTGTACAAACGATAGTAAGCAAAGAGTAGTAGTCCAAGCAAAAGAAGTTTAAAAAAGCGGAGCCAATTTAAGGTTCCGTTTTAATCTTGTTCAACATCTTTAAACATTGGATCATTAAAAAATTCAATTAAAGTTATATTAAATCCCTCACAAATGTGCAGTAAAGTATCTAATTGTAAAAGTTCAGTTGTACCATTCATAAATGAACAAAGTGTAGAACGTGGAGTTCCAGAGGCTTTAAATAATGCCCATATAGACATATTATATTCATTTAAATAAAAACGTATACGTTTGCGTATTGCATCTGATAAACGCATAATACAATCACCTCTATTATTATTTTTATAAAAAGTATAGCAAGAAAAATGTACAAAATAGTCTGCTTAAATGTACACATACCAATTTTTGTGAATTATAATTAATAATAGTGTGTTCGAAAAATACGAATACATGCACTCTAATTTATGAAAAATGAATATTGTAATTAATCGAAAAATATGGTAAAATGCAAAAGAAGAAGGAGAAAAAATGAACGAATACCAAAAATATATTAGAAATTTTAGTATAATTGCGCATATCGACCATGGAAAGTCAACTTTAGCAGATAGGTTAATTGAACTTACTGGTGCACTTTCTAAAAGAGAGATGGAAGAGCAAGTTTTAGACAATATGGAAATAGAGCGTGAAAGAGGAATTACAATTAAAGCTCAATCTGTAAGAATGAAGTATATGGCAAAAGATGGCAATGAATATACTTTTAATTTAATAGATACTCCAGGACATGTTGATTTTAATTATGAAGTTTCAAGAAGTTTAGCAGCATGTGATGGTGCAATTTTAATTGTAGATAGTACGCAAGGGGTAGAAGCACAAACTATAGCAAATGTATATTTAGCACTAGATAATAATTTGGAAATTTTACCTGTAATAAATAAAATTGATCTTCCAAGTAGTAGAGCAGAAGAAGTTCAAAAAGAGATAGAAGATATTATAGGAATACCAGCACTTGGGTGTCCATGTATTTCAGCAAAGACCGGTTTAAATGTAGAAGATGTTTTAGAACAAATTGTAATTAATTTACCAGCACCTAAAGGTTTGGAAGAAGAAAAAACAAAATGCTTAATATTTGACTCTTATTATGATAATTATAAAGGTGCAGTAGCTTATGTAAGAGTATTTGATGGTAAAGTAAAAAATGGTGATGAAATATTTCTTATGCAAGCAAATAAGGTGTTTACAGTAACTGAGGTTGGTTATTTTGCACCAGGTTCGTATTTAGCTACTGATGAATTAAAAGCTGGAGAAGTAGGGTATATTGCAGCAAGTATAAAAAGCCTATCTGAAATACATGTTGGAGATACAATTACATTAAACCAAAATAGAGCAGATAAGCCTTTAAAAGGCTATAAAAAAGTACAATCTATGGTATATTGTGGTTTTTACCCAATAGATGGAAGTCAGTTTGAAGCTTTAAAATTTGCATTAGAAAAATTAAAATTAAATGATGCGGCTTTAGAATTTGAACAAGAAACCTCAAATGCACTAGGCTATGGTTTTAGGTGTGGTTTTTTAGGTTTATTACATTTAGAAATAATACAAGAAAGATTAGATAGGGAATTTGATTTAGGGTTAATAACAACAGCTCCATCTGTTATATATAAAGTACATAAAACAAATGGAGAAATTATTGATATTTATAATCCTGGAGATTTACCAAAACAAGCAGAAATAGCATTTATGGAAGAACCATATGTTACAGCAACTATTTTTACACCGAAAGATTATGTAGGCGGAATAATGGAAATGTGCCAAAATAGGCGTGGAATATATATAGATATGAAATATTTAGATGAAAACAGAGTAGAACTTATATATGAAATGCCACTTAATGAAATAATATATGACTTTTTCGATAATTTAAAATCGAAAACAAAAGGATATGCATCTTTTGATTATGAATTTAAAGAATATAAAGAGTCAAAACTTGTAAAGCTAGATATTTACGTAAATGGTGAGCCTGTTGATGCCCTTTCGTTTATTGTACATAAAGATATGGCATATAATAGAGGAAGAAAAATGGTAGAAAAACTAAAAACAGTAATACCAAGGCATTTATTTACAATTCCACTACAAGCATATGTCGGAGGAACTGTAATTGCAAGAGAAACTATTTCAGCTTTAAGAAAAGATGTGCTTGCTAAATGTTATGGTGGAGATATAACTAGAAAGAAAAAATTATTAGAAAAACAAAAAAGAGGAAAGGCAAGAATGAGGCAAATTGGAAAAGTTGAAATGCCACAAGAAGCATTTTTATCTGTACTTAAATTAGATGACGAAGAAAAATAGTAGATGATAAATCTACTATTTTTCTATTTGACAATTTTGAGTATTTTTGTTTTTTGGACTAACTAAATTTTTTAGTTGTTGTTGTTCAAGATAAGTTAAAGATTGGTTATTTCTAATTAATGACAATAATGATGCAATATTATCTAATTGTGTTTGTCTTTCTTGCATTGTTTTTTCATCATTTTCATTTGGTATAGGACCCGACATATAAGAGCTATATTTTCTACGTAAAAAATATAATAAATTGGTTTTAAATAATTCAACATCATCATGTGGTCTTCCAATAAATTGCTTAAACTCAGGTAAATTCATTAATCCTTTAATAGAATCAGGTGCATATTTTATATATTCAACAAAAGTTTTATTTTTTATTCTCTGTTTAGGGGTTTTCAGTTTTGTTTTATGTTGGTAATATGTGTCACTTATTTTTTATCACTCCTCAAAAGTATTATATCATAAAAAGTTATGTAAATCAATAAAAATTGGAAATTTGCAAAAAAATTTATTTTATGATATTATGGCAAAAAGTTTTGAAATTAAAAATTTCTTCAAAACGTATTTTTAGTGAAATAAAGGAATGTGATAAATGATGCAAGAAATAACGAGTAAAGACAATAGTTTAATTAAACATATTATAAAATTAAAAAATAAAAAATATAGAAATGAATTTTGTGAATATATAGTAGAAGGTATAAAAATAGTTAAAGAAGCAATAGAAGAAAAAGCTAGAATTAAGCAAATTATAGTAAGTAAAAATACCTTAAATAGCGAATTATTTGAGAGCCATCTAAAAAAAGAATTAGAAAAAATAGAATATGTACAAGTTACAGAAAATATTTTTAAACTAATATCTGATGTAGAAGAGCCTCAAGGAGTTTTAGCTATTATTGAAAAAGAGAAAAATAATTTAGAAATAGATTATTCTGAGGATTTTATATTAGCTTTAGATGACATTCAAGACCCTGGAAATTTAGGTACAATAATTAGAACAGCAGATAGTTGCAATATAAAACAAATTTTAATATCTAAAGGAACAGTAGACCCATATAACCAAAAAGTTATTAGGTCTACAATGGGTGCTATATTTAGGGTAAATATTATAGAGTGTGAAAAATTAGCATCTGTTCTTGAAAAAACAAAACAAAATAATTATAAAGTAATATCTGCAGCTTTAGGCTCTGGCAAAACAATTTATGATGTAAAATATAACAAAACTGTAGTAGTAATTGGAAATGAGGCAAATGGAATATCTAAAAAGGTCCTAAATATGTCAGATGAAAAAGTAATTATCCCAATGCTAGGAAAAACAGAAAGTTTAAATGCTTCTGTTGCAGCAGGAATAATTATGTATGAATATGTTAGGCAAAAATTTTCAATTGGGGACGGTCCTTTTTGGTAAATCCCAAAAAAGAACCGGTCCCAAGTGGGATTTACCAAAAAGGACCGTCCCCAATTGAAAATTAAAACATAGAATTATATGTGTTAATTTTCTCAGTTAATTGTTTGTGCTTGTTTTTATGAATTTGCTTTGCATATTCATGTTTACTTATAAACCTTTTGTTGTTTATAATATTAGATAATTCAATACTAATATTATAACAATGGTCAAAGGTTTTTTCTATTACATTTAAAATTTCAATATATGAGATTCCACTGTCTACATTGCATTCTGCTCTTTTTAACCTTTGAATATGCTGAGTTTTGTATTTTTCTCTATGTTTTTCAGAAATTTCTTTAAGTGCCTGAATATCGATGCTAATATCTAGGTCATTTTTTTGCAAAAATTCTGTAACTTTACCAAAAGTTTCTTTAGTTAATGTAAACATTTTATTTAAGCTTTGTAGGGCTATTTCAGATATACTTATATTATTTTCTTCCATATGTTCAATAACTTTTGCAAGTTCATAACTATAATCACCTAATTTTTCAAATTCTGAATCAATTCTCATTAAAGAATTAATCTTTATGGTTTCTTCTCTAGTTAATGTTTTATTACTTAAAGTTACTAGGTATTTAGTTGTTTTTTCATCAAATTTATCAAGTATATCTTCTCCTTGTTTAATTCTTTCAAATTTTTTGTTGTCAAAATTATTTATAAGTTCTGTTGCTCTTTCAAAATTTTTATTTGCAAGTTCAGACATTTTTGTAATTACAGAAACAGTATTGCTAATTGCGATACTTGGTATTTTTGTAACTCCATCATCTAATTTATTCAATTCAGCAAGATATTTTTCTTCACTTTCTTCATCATCATTTTTATCATCTCTTATAGTTAAAATTGTTAATTTTTCTATTAAACTAATAAATGGGAACAAAATAATTGTTGATACAATATTAAAAATTGTATGGAAATTAGCAATTCCACCCATATCAATAGGATTATTCCAAAAAGAAAATCCTATAAATTTTTGATAAGTATAAATAAATATTAAAAAGATAATAGTACCTATTAAATTAAAGTATAAATGTACAGTTGCAACTCTTTTGGCATTTTTATTCCCCCCAATACTTGCAAAGATTGATGTTACACATGTTCCAATATTTTGACCTAAAATAATTGGAACTGTTGTGCTAAATGTTATAATTCCTGTTGTAGATAATGCTTGTAAAATACCAATTGTTGCAGCAGAACTGTGAACTATAGCAGTAACAAGAGCACCTGCCAAAACTCCTAAAATAGGATTTGATAATCCACTTAAAATATTTGCAAGAATAGGTAATTTACTAAAAGAACTTGAAATATCTACCATTATTATCATACCAGTGAAAAGTAAACCTAAGCTAAAAATAATTTGCCCAATATCTTTATTTTTTTGCTTTTTTCCATTTTGAAGTACAATTAAACCAATTACAAGTAATAGTGGTGCAATAGTTGCTGGAGAGATTAATGTAATTAAGCTATTACCTTCTAAATTTGCAAGTCTTAATATTTGAGAATTTACTGTTGTACCTATATTTGCTCCCATAATTATAGGAATTGAGCTAGTTAAACTTAATACTCCTGAATTTACTAAACCAATAATAATTACAGTAGTTGTAGCTGAGCTTTGCGTTGCAACAGTTATTAAAAAACCAATTAATAATCCTTTAAATGGATTATTTGTAACGCTTGTTAGAATTTTTTCTAGTTTGCTTCCAGATAGTTTTTTTAGTTGTGTACTTAGTGTTTTCATACCATAAATTAGTAATGCCAAGCCACCTAATAATTTAAAAATAGAAATTAACATATCCATATTTTTGAAAATTAAGCCTCCTTAAGTATAAAAAAATATTAATATGTATTATATCATAATAAAAAATAAAAAACAAAAAAATTTAAAATTTGAAAAAATTTTATTCCTCAAAGCTAAAAAATATTGACCATATATACATATTTTGATAGAATATGTATGGAATAACTAATGGAAAACACTATTATGCAAATTGCTAAGCTAATATTGTTCTATAGATGAAGTAAATGACGAATTAAAAATATAAATAAAAAATGTTAAATCATTATAAAAAATATTACAATGAGGAAAAGGAGATTAACTATGAAACAAAAAAGAATAAAAACAAAAGAACAAAAAAAATTAATTGTATATGATGGTATTTTTAAATATAATTATGTATTTAATATTTAAAGAAACAATAATTGATGTATTTAAATTTGCTATCACAGATAGTCAAACAGGGAATTATATTACAACTTTTATTCTTGCAATAATAGAGGTTATTTGTATATTTATACTTAGAAACATTATATTTATAATTATATATCTTGCTTATCGATTTACAAAAATAAAATCTATTAAGCAAAATACAATTTATACAGAAACCTATGGAATAGAATATTACAGAGAAAAGCTTCCTCAGCTTACAGCAAGCCAAATTAGCTTAATAACAGATTTAAATATTGAAAACAAAAAAGACATATCAGCTACATTGCTAGATTTATACCAAAAAAACATTATAAAATTTGAAAATAATCAAATAATCGTAGAGGATGATAATGTTAAAAATTTGAAGCAAAGCGAAAAAAAATTACTAGAAATTATAACTTCAAAAAAAATTAATGAACAAAATGTAGAAGAATGGAAGAATATTTGTATTCAAGAAACTATACAAGATGGTTATATTAGACCTACCAGAAAAGATAGATATAGTTATTTAAAAAATATTAATAAAGTTTTAAATACATCACTTAAAATTTGGGGAATTACTTTTGTTGTTTTAATAATGATTCAGTTTCCAACCATAATTTCAGAAACAAACACAAGTTTAGAACAACAAAACTATGTTACAAATATTCAAACAAATGAACAGTACCAAGAAAACATACAACAACACTCACAAGATGATTCAAAAGATTTAATTGACGAATTCACAAATAGTCCTATATTTATCGTATTGCTGATTATTCATATAATTGCATTTGTTGTTATGATTTATGCGCTAATATACAAAAAAGCAAAAATGGTTATTGTAAAGTCAAATAAATCTTTTCAGAACAATTATGAAAGAACAGAAAAAGGCAACGAAATAGCAGAAAAAATAAATGGTTTAAAAAAATATATAAATGAATTTTCGCTACTTAGTCAAAGAGAAAAAGAGGAAGTCATATTATGGGAAGACTTTTTAATATATGCTGTAACACTTGAAGAAAATGAAAAAATAATAAAAGATATATTTAGGTATAAAAATATAAATATGGATATTTTCTATAATTTAGAGAGTATTGCAAAAGAGTTTAAAAATATATTAAAAAGCTTAACTGCAAATCAATGGTTTGATTTTACATATAATATAAATCTTGTAGCACAAATTTTTTGTAAATTACTAAAAGAAGGCACATCAAAATTAGAAATAAAAGATTACTATTGGTTATGGTATTATTCAAATAACTTAAATCAGGAACAAAAGCAAATACTAAAGAATGATATTGAAAACATTTTATATGAAACTAATAGCATAGATGTACTAAAAAGGTATGACGAAATATTTTTAGAAATTAAGGAAAATATAAAGCTAAGAAATAAGTGGGAAAAATATGCATTAACACATACTGAAATGAAGGAGATTACTTATGAGGACATATGTAAAGAGATAAATAATATTGCGGATTTAGTAAAAATGGAAAGATAAGGAACAAACTTGTGGGTTTGCTCCTTATTGTTTCATAATCAATTTTTTTAAATTTTTTTCAACAGGAAATCTAATACTTTTATAAATATTTGGTTCTGTAGATTGCAAGTAAAAATTACAATATTATAAAGTAAAAAAAATAAAAAAAAACTTGCTAAAAATTAATTTTAGTGGTATAT
>CAMVKF010000026.1 GCA_947168035.1 uncultured Clostridia bacterium
TTGATTCTTGATTCTTTAATTTTTTTGTTAAATAGAGTTTGTTCAAAATTGTCATTAAATGATAAATTTACTCACGGAATGAAAAGATGTATTAAAGTAGCGATGAGTACTTGTTTTAAAAAAGATAGTAAAATCGATGAATTTAGATATAAACTTAAATGCCGAAGTAAATGAAAAAGGCTCAAATAAAAAATTAGATTTTTTTAGCACAGGGTACAAAGATTTAATATATATTTGTATGAGATTAAGTTTAATAGATAGCTTATTTGAAGAAGAAAAACCATTTATTATTTTAGATGATCCATTTACAAATTTAGATGAAGAAAAAGTTAAAAATGCAATGAATTTAATTAAAACAAAAGCAGAGGAATATCAAATTATTTATTTTGTATGCCATGAAAGCAGAGTATAAACGTAGGGGCAATTTTAATCGCCCGCAAAATAAACGCAGGGGAAATCTGATTGACTGCAAAAAAGTGTAGGGGCGATTTTAATCGCCCGTAAAAATGTCAAGTAACAAAAATACTATATAAAATAAGATTATTAATAGAAAACAAACGAAATAATAAAAAAATCACAAAAATTAACTTAAAACAAAATATTTTATATTTGAAAATTTTAAGAAAAAGTAGTATTATAAAAATAACTTAAATAGAGAACAAACTACCCTGCATAGTACGTGTAGACAGAATTTTTAGAACCTACAAGTTTAAAGAGGGGCTAATCTCTTAATATGGCGTGCATGCTTACTTCTATAAGTCGTAAGAAGCCCATGAGTATTAAGGTAGGCACCCACCTGTGTGAGAGCAGGTTATTAAAAATTTTGAACTCCTACGGCTAACGCGGGGGCTTTTTTTGTTTTTTTTATGAACAATAGTTTTACAAGTCAGCTTTAATTAATATATATTAGTTAAGACTGACACGAAAAATTTTTTTTGAATAAAAAATAAAAAAACACAAAAAATAAAAATATAAAATTATAAATAAAGCTTAAAAGTTAAAAGCATAATTAACTAACTCAATTTTAAGCTTTAGAAAGGATTGAAAAATGGATAAAAAACAAAAAATCAATTGTACAGTTGGAAGCTGTAAGTATAACAATGCAAATGAAAAAACTTGTAAGTTAAACTCTATTATTGTTACACCAAAAATAAATGCAAATACTAAAACACCAGATGAATCAGAATGTTCAAGCTATGAATGTGAGTAGTAACTAATATCTAAAATTTTTATAAAAATTATTGCAATTTTTTCCTAAAAATAGTATAATATCATATATATTTAATATAAAAAGAAACAAAAAAATAATTATTCATATTATATTAATAAATAATTATTTTTAAATTTGACTTAAGAAACATAGAAAGGAAATAGAAAAAATATGGAATATGTATATTTATTAAGGCAAGCATTGGTATATATTACAGTTGTATTTTGGATATATGAATTTGCAATAAGCCTATGCTCATTAATAAAATTTAAAGAAAAACCAATTTTAAAAAACAAAAAACACAAATTTATGGCAATAATACCAGCACATAATGAAGAACAAGTTATAGAAAATTTAATAGAAAGCTTAAAAAATCAAGATTATGATAAAAATTTATATGATATATATGTTATAGCAGATAACTGTACAGATAATACAGCTAAAATTGCAGAAGAAGCAGGAGCTATAGTATATAAAAGATTTGATGAAAAAAACAAAACAAAAGGTCATGCATTAAACTGGTTTTTAGGTCAAAAAATAGCAGAGAATGCAGACTATGATGCTTTTTTAGTTTTTGATGCAGACAATATTGTTGAAAAAGACTTTATAAAAGTTATGAATAAAAAACTTTGCCAAGGTGAAGAAGTTGTTCAAGGTTATAAAGATATTAAAAATCCTGCAGAATGTTGGATTTCAGCTGGATATGCATTCTTTTATTGGACAATGCACAGATTTTATCATTTTGCAAGATATAATATAGGATTATCACCATTATTAAATGGCACAGGGTTTATGGTAAAGTTTGATATAATAAAAGATACTGGTTGGGATACAAAAACTCTAACAGAAGATATTGAGTTTTCTTTAAAGCAAATTATAAAAGGAAGAAAATTAGGCTGGGCAAGAGATGCAATAGTATATGATGAACAACCTGAAAAGTTCATAGCTTCTTGGAAGCAAAGAGCAAGATGGACAGTAGGGCATATACAATGCACTAAAGAATATACAAAAGATTTAGCAAATGCAGTAAAAACAAGAAAAACAATAATGAATTTTGATGGTTTACTTTATATTTTGGGAAGTATTCCAATGTTTATTGTATCAATAATATTAGTGCTTTCTAATGTAGCAATATATTTACTAGATAGTATGACAACAGAACAATTAATAATAAATGTAGTAAAATTTATTGTTCCAACACTATTTATACCTATAATATCAGCTTTGTTCACTATGTATTTGGAGAAAAAGCCAATCAAACCAATGCTTAAATGGACTTTATATTATCCATTGTTTTTAGGTTCTTGGTTATTAATAAATCTACAATGTTTATTTAAACAAGATATAAAATGGGAAAAAATAGACCATGTAAGAAGTGTAAAAATTAAAGAAATAGCATAAAAAATGAGCTAGAACTTAACTTGGATTTTAGTTCTAGCTATTATTTTTGTATATATTAGGAAAGTTTTGACTTACTTTCCTAATATATACTTTAAATTAGTTACATTTCGAATTTATTATATAGGAGAAAAATATGTTTGAGAGTATTAAAGTATATGCATTTGTAGGACCATCTGGAACTGGAAAAAGCTATAGAGCACAAATGGTAGCTGGTTCAAAAGATGTACACTTTATTATTGATGATGGATTATTAATAAATGATAATAGAGTTATTGCTGGAAATTCAGCGAAAAAAGCCTCTACAAAAATTGAAACAGTGAAAAAAGCTTTATTTTTAAATGAAGAAGAGAAAGACATAATAAAAAAAGCAATGAAAAAATACAAAGTAAAATCTATATTAATTCTGGGAACATCAGATGGTATGGTAGAAAAAATTGCAGAGAACCTAGGCTTGCCAAAAATAAAAGAAACAATATATATAACAGATGTTGCAACAGAACAAGAAATGAAGACTGCAAGAAATATTAGAGTAACAGAAGGAAAACATGTAATACCAGTTCCTACCTTTGAAATAAAAAAGGACTTTTCAGGTTATTTATTAGACCCACTTCAAATTTTTAAATCAAAAGGTAAAGGACAGAAACCGTACATATCTGAAAAATCAATTATAAGACCGACATTTAGTTATTTTGGAAATTTTACAATATCAGATTCTGTTTTTAGGCAAATAGCAGAAATTCAAGCCGAAAAAACTCCAGAAATAAATAAAATTTTAAAGACTCGAGTACAAAATTATGGAGATGGTTTAACAATGTATTTAGAAGTTTCGGTGGTATATGGACATAATATACCTGAAGGGCTTAAAAAATTTCAAACTAAAATAGTAAAAGAAATAGAAAAGCTAACAGCAATGAATGTAGTAAATGTAGAAGTAATTGCAAAAAATATATGTATGGAATAATTTATATACAAAAAAATAAAAAATATGTATTGCAAAATTAACTAAATTTAAATATAATATACAAAGCTTAATAAGAATTCAGAAAGGAATGATTACAAAAATGCAAAATAAAGAGCAAGCAATTTTAAAACTTGAAAAATACAATCAAAAACATATTCTAAACAATCTTGAGGCAGCAGAAAATATTGAACAAGAAGAACTGGTAAACCAAATATTAAAAATAGATTTTGAAAAAATGTTTAAAATATATAATAATTATAACCATAAAAACAATACTATTGTAGCAAGTGAAATAACACCTATTCCTTTTATTGATAAAGAAAAAATTGATGTAAAAGAAAAAGAACATTATAAAGAAATAGGGGAACGGACTAATAAAAAAAGAGCAATATGCAATAATTACAATGGCAGGTCGGTCAAGGGACTAGACTTGGATTTAATGGTCCAAAAGGAACTTTTAAATTAAAAAATGAAAAATACATATTTGAAATATTAGCAGAAAATATAAAAAAAGCAAAAGAACTATATAATGTTTATCCATATTGGTATATTATGACAAGTGAAGATAATAATGATCTAACTATAAGTTTTCTAAAAGAAAATAATTACTTTGGTTATGATGAGAAAAAAATTAAATTTTTTAAACAAGGCGAGCTACCATTAATGACTGAAAAACGGAGAGTTTGTAATAGAAAATGGAAAAATAAAAATGGCATCTGATGGAAATGGTTCAGTATATTATTCTCTTAAAAGTTCAGGTATGCTTGAAGATATGAAAAATAATAATGTTAAATGGGTTTATTTCTCAGGAGTAGATAATATAATGGTAAACCCTATTGACCCTGTGTTTATAGGACTTACTATTTCACATAATAAGCCAATAGCCTCAAAATCTGTTGTAAAAGCTAACCCGGAAGAAAGAGTTGGAGCATTTTGCTTAAGAGATGGAAAACCTGGAATAATAGAGTACATAGAGTTAAGTGATAAAATGAAAAATGCTAAAAATGAAAATGGTGAACTTCTTTATGGAGAAGCAAATATTTTAAGTCATTTATTAAATATTGATATAATCGAAACAATTGCAAATAATGAATTAGAATACCATGTGGCAATAAAGAATAACTTATATAAATTTGAATCATTTATTTTTGATGGTTTTAAATATGCAGATGATATGCTTGTTATGAGAGTAAAGAGAGAAGAAGAATTTGCACCTATAAAGAATAAAGAAGGGGTAGATAGCCCAGAGACTGCTTTGGAATTATATGAAAAAAGAAAAGGCAAAATTTAATTCTTTTCCAAACAAGTAAGGTGTCTTGAAGAAAGGAATAAGATTAAAATGGAAGAAATAAATATAAATAATTTATTAGATTTAACCCAAACTATTTGCAGTGATTTTTTTGAAAATATTAATAATGTATGGGAAGTTCTACCTAAAATTAAAGACGAAATTTTAATTTTAGGTAACAAGTTAAGTAAAGACGAATTTGAACAAATAGAAGAAAATATTTGGATACATAAAACTGCTAAAGTATCAAAAACTGCTGAAATAATTGGTCCATGTATAATAGATGAAAATGCCACAATAAGGCATTCAGCATTTATTAGAGGAAACGCCATTGTTGGAAAGAACTGTGTCGTTCGGAAACTCGACAGAATTAAAAAATGTTATTATATTTAATAATGTTCAGGTTCCACATTATAATTATGTGGGGGATTCAGTTTTAGGGTATAAATCTCACTTTGGTGCAGGAGCAATTACAGCAAATATAAAATCTGATAAAAAATTAGTTACTGTAAAATTTAATGGAAAAGTTTTAGAAACTAATTTGAGAAAATTTGGTGCTATAGTTGGAGATAATTCTGAAGTTGGCTGTAATAGTGTACTTACTCCACGGAACAATTATAGGAAGAAATACTAATATATATCCACTTTCTTTTGTTAGAGGTGTAATTCCACCAAACAGTATTTATAAAAATAAAAATGAAATTACTGAAAAAAGATAAAAAAGAAACTACTTAAATTACAATTTTTAAAATAGTGATTTAAGTAGTTTCTTTTTTTACATATTTTGCTCGCCAGGTAGAAAGTAGTCTACAACACCATAAATTAGAGCACCAATAATTGCAGCCATCCAAGAAATAGTGTATCCAGCCACAAAGAATTGTGTTACATAAAGTATGATGGCAGCTAAAGCAAAACCTATAAATCCTTTTCCAAATGGACTTGCATGTAGACCTGTAAATTTAGCAATTAAGTAATCCATAAATGTTAGAACTGCAGCTGCTATAATTAATGTCCAAATGTTATTTATTGAAAATCCAGGTGTAAAAAATGCAGTAATTGCTAAAACAACTGCTGATGCAAAAAGCCTGCCTATAATTTGCATTCCAGTATTTGTTTCAGTAGATTTATTAGCTTTTGATTGTGCGTTATCCATAACAAATCCTCCTCAAATTGATTTTATATATAGATTTATTGTTTACAAAAATTTTATTTTTATTCAAATTAAAGAATAAAAAATTAAAATAATGAAAAAATATAATAATATGTTACTATTCACAGTTAAAATTGTCAGAAGTCCGCGCCAGAGATTAATATATAAATATTTTAAGAAAAATCGAATGTGATTGGAGCAATTGAGCAAGTTCTTAATGAATTTTATGGAAAGAGTTCAAGCTTGCCTTGGAAGGGTGCCATAAAAGGCATTTAGAAATTGCTCAGTTGCGAATTGAGCCGAGATTTTTCGAAAAATATTTATATATTAATCTCGTAGGCAGGACTATTAAAACTTGAGAACTATGAATAGTAAGTATTAATAGGATTTTGGAGTATGATATGTTAATTATATTTTTTAGATCAATATTTTTATATATTTTGGTATTAATTGCAATGAGGTTAATGGGAAAGAGAGAAATAGGGCAACTTCAACCATTTGAATTTGCAATAGCAATAATGATTGCCGATTTAGCTACAATACCAATGGCAAATACAGGAATACCAATAACCAATGGAATAGTTCCAATACTAGGCTTACTTGCAATGCATTTGGTTATTTCTATTTTAAATATGAAAAGTATAAATGCAAGAAAAATTATATGTGGAAAACCTAGAATTTTAATTTTTAGAGGAGAAATTGATGAAGAAGCTTTGAAAAAGGAAAGATTTACATTAAATGAGCTTCAAGAAAAATTACGAGATAAAGATGTAGCCAATTTAGGGGATATAGAATATGCCATTTTAGAAACAAATGGACAAATATCTATAATAGAAAAACCAAATAAAAGAAAGACTATTCCAGAAGATTTTGGCATAATGCCCGAATATGAAGGTTTGCCTTATGATTTAGTTATGGATGGTAAAATAATGAAACAAAATTTAGAAAAATTAGGTAAAGATTATAATTGGCTTTTAGAGGAAACTGTAAAATTTGGTTATAAACCAGAAGAAGCCTTAATTGTAACTATTGACGGCAAAGGTCAGATTTTTTCACAAAAAAAGAAAGGGAAATAGTGAAAATGTATAAAGAGATAATAATAATTATTTGTATA
Source organism: uncultured Clostridia bacterium (assembly GCA_947168035.1). Lineage (GTDB taxonomy): Bacteria > Bacillota > Clostridia > TANB77 > CAG-508 > CAG-269. The sequence continues at coordinate 7,125 of CAMVKF010000026.1, forward strand.
ATTATTTTAGTAATTTTAGGAGATTTTATTACTCAAAAATATACTAAAACTACGGTTATGACATTAACAAATAAATTAGAAGAGTTAAAGGAAAATTTAAAAAATAATAATACAGATAACTCAATAAAAAACGTAGAGGATATTAATTATATAATAGAACAATCTCATACTTTTTTAGCTTATTATATAGAACATGATGAATTAGAAAAAGCAGAAACATATTTTACAAGTTGCCAAAGTTATGTTTATTCACAAAATTTTGATTTAGCTTTACAAGAAACGGAAAAAACTATATTTGTATTAAACCACATAACTGATAGATATTCGTTTAATTTAGAAAATATATTTTAATAAAAAGTTCCAGTATAATGGTTTTAATATATTTCTGCTTTCTAAACATTGAAATATTAATACTTTTCAAAGTTTCTCGGTTCATTTCGTAATTGTAAGAAATTCTACATCGATTTTTCGGCACCCTTTCACTTAGTCCTCGCTAACGCTCGACGCGAACATTTTCCAAAAAATCTTCTTAGAATTTCTAAAATTACTCCAATCACATTCGAAACTTTTCAAATTATTAATATTTCAATGTTTAGAAAGCATATTTGAACTTAAAGCATTAAATTAGTAAAATAAAAAAGTTCCAATTCACAGCTGTGAATTGGAACTTTTTTTAAGCTTTATTACTCATTTCTTCTAAGTCAAGTAATTCTTGCCAACGTCTATCTACTTCTTTTTGGAATTCTTCTATCATCCATTCATTTCCTTCTTTAAACATATGTCTAAATCGTTTTTGAGTTTTTAAGAATTCTTCTATTGGTAGTTTTTTACCAGGTTTAAATGTAATGTGGTATTTTCCATCAACTACTTCATACATAGGCCAATAACAAGTTTGTACTGCTAATTTATTTATATTCATTAATTCATCTGTTGAATAACCCCATCCACGTGGGCAAGGAGCTAGTACATTTAAAAATGTAGGACCCTCTGTATAAATAGCTTTTTCAGCTTTTTCATATAAATCTTTAAAATCTCCCATTGCTAAAGTTTGTGCAACATATGGAAGGTGATGGTTTGCCATAACCAAAGCCAAATCTTTTCTATTTTGCATTTTTCCAGGTATAACTTTTCCAGCAGGAGTTGTTGTTGTATCTGCAAATCTTGGAGTTGCAGAAGAACGTTGAATACCTGTATTCATATATGCACCATTATCATAACATACATAAGTCATATCATGACCACGTTCCATTGCTCCTGAAAGTGCTTGAAGTCCTATATCATAAGTTCCTCCATCACCACCAAAAGCAATAAATTTTGTATGTTCATCTTCTGGCAATTTTCCTTGTTTTTTTAAAGATTTGTATGCAGCTTCAACACCAGATAGGGTAGAGCCTGCACATTCAAATGCTGTATGAATAAAAGAATTATCCCAAGCTGTATATGGGTAAATAAATGTAGAAACCTCCATACAACCAGTAGCACAGCATACTACAGCATTGTCTTCGTCTTTTAATGCTCTCATTATATGTCTTGCAACAACTGGTGCACCACAACCTGCACACATTCTATGACCTTCAGTAAAGTGGGGTTTTTTTGTTGCAACTATTTCTTTCATATTATATGGCATTTTACATATCCTCCTTTTTTTAAAAATCAATGAAAACCTTCGTCTTACGTCGTTAAATTTTTATTTAAAAATCCTCATGTACTAACATGTACACTCCGGTTTTTAAATAAAAATTTTCCTAGTAATACTCGCTTTTGATTGATTTGCATAATTTTAATTTAATTTCTTAATCCTAAATATCTATATGGATTTCCAATATCTCCAGTTTTTGCGATTTCACTTAAATCTTTGAATACTGATTCAATATCATCTGATTTAGTATCACGTCCACCAATTCCATAAACATAATTTACAGTTGGTACATGTATATTATTTACATACATACTTGATGTTACATCTGTAAATATTGCACCACCTGCAGCATTTAAAGAGTCAGATTTATCTAGAACAGCAACAGCTTTTACATGTGCTAAGGCTTTTGCTATTTCTGTTGTTGGGAATGGACGATAAACTCTTATTTTTAGAAGACCTGCTTTTATTCCTTGAGTTCTTAATTTATCTACTACAAATTTTGTTGTTCCTGCTGTTGAGTTTACACAAACAATAGCAATTTCAGCATCTTCTAATTTATATTCTTCAAATAAGCCATATTCTCTTCCTGTCCAATCTTTAAAGTCTTTAGCTACATCTAAAATAACTTGTTTTGCATTTTTCATTGCTTCTGCTTGCTGAGCTTTATGTTCAAATAAGTATCCTTGTAAGTCTAAAGGACCTACTGCTATTGGTTCGTTTTTGTTTAATAAATAGTGTTCAGGTGTATATTTACCAACAAATTTTTTTACTTCATCATCTTCTTCTAACATAATATTTTCGATTGAATGTGAGGTTATAAATCCATCTTGGCAAACCATTAGAGGTAACTGAACATCTTTATGTTCTGCAATTCTGTGTGCCATAAGTAAATTATCATATGCCTCTTGGTTATTTTCTGAAAACATCATAATCCATCCAGCGTCTCTTACACCCATCGCATCTGAATGGTCATTATGTATATTTAAAGGACCAGATACTGCTCTATTTACTAAGCTCATAACTATAGGTAGTCTTAAGCTTGAGGCAATATAAATCATTTCCCACATTAGAGAAAGTCCATTTGCTGATGTAGCTGTCATAGCTCTTGCACCTGCTGCTTCTGCTCCAATACATGCACTCATTGCACTATGTTCAGATTCTACTGCAACAAATTCTGTATCTACTGCTCCATTTGCTACAAAAGTAGAAAAATATTGTGGTATTTCTGTTGAAGGGGTAATAGGGAAGGCAGCAACAACATCTGGGTTTATTTGTTTCATTGCTACACTTGAAGCTTCATTACCACTTAAACGTTCTCTTATACTCATAATTTAAATCATTCCTTTCTTTTTTATTAGAATCAATTAAAAACGATGTTTTTCATTAATTCATTTCAATCGCTTTAAATGGGCATACTTTAGCACATATACCACATCCCTTGCAATAATCATAATTAAAAGCTTCTCTTTTGAGTTCTTTATTTACAGGAATAGCATTGTCTGGGCAAACAGGGAAACAAAGACCACATTGTTTACATTTTTCGGGAATATAAACAGGTTTTACACTTCTCCAATCACCAGTTTTAAATTCTCTTGCATTTCCTGCTGTATAAATATTTCCTCCAATGGTTAAATCATTCATTGGTGTAGAAGTATTAATATTTGTCATTATTAATCTCATCCTTTCTACTTTATATTTTTTTAACATCATTTAATGCCATTTTAATTGCATTCATATTTCCTTCAATAACTTCAGGTTTTTTTGCAAATTTATGTTTAAAAGAACCTTCCATATCTTTAATAAAATCTTCATCACTCATTATGCCCGTTACTTTTACTATTGCAGCAAGCATAGGAGTATTTGGAAAGTATTTTCCAAGTGTTTCCATTGAGATTTTTCTTGCATCAATTGTGTAGATATTACCTGTATATCCATTTAATGCATTTTTTAGGTAATCTGCAGGTTTTGTAGTATTAATTACTATAGCACCAGATTCTTTTAATCCAGCTGTAACTGGTACAGATTCTAATAAAGTATCATCAACTACAACAACATAATCAGGTTCATAAATATTACTATGAATAGTAATTGGTTTATCACTAATTCTGTTGTATGCAGTAATTGGGGCACCCATTCTTTCAGGTCCATATTCAGGAAATCCTTGAATATACTTACCTGTATTAAATGCCGCATCTGCAAGTAAAAGTGATGCAGTTTTAGCACCTTGACCACCTCTACCATGCCATCTAATTTCAATTAAGTTATCCATTTTACTGGCCTCCTTTAAAAAATTTATTTACAACGTAAGTATATTCCTTATTATATTAAAAGTCAAGGAAAATTTAATATTACTGTGAAAGATTATAATTATCTTGACAGAATTAACATATATATATATAATTGGTAATAATTTAAAATAGTATGAAAAAAATTTAGCGGAGTGCTTTATAGGAAGGATAAATATATATGATAAAAACATTAAAAAATTTACGAAAAAGAGAGTGGATAATGGTAATAATAAGCTTTATACTTGTTTGTTTGCAAGTATGGCTAGAATTAAAGATGCCAGATTTTATGTCTAAAATTACAGTTCTAGTTCAAACAGAAGGTAGCCAAATGAGCGAGATTTTAAAAAATGGTAGCTTTATGCTTTATTGTGCTGTTGGAAGTTTGCTTTCGAGTGTAATAGTAGGATATTTAGCATCAGAAATTGCAGCATCACTTTCTATGATTATAAGAAAAAAAGTATTTACAAAAGTTCAAAACTTAGCAATGAATGAGATTAAAGCATTTTCAACAAGTAGTTTAATAACAAGGACCACAAATGACATCACACAAATACAAATGTTACTTGCAATGGGTTTACAACTTATAATTAAATCTCCAATTACAGTAGTTTGGGCAATTACAAAAATTGTAAATAAAAACCTAGTTTGGAGTGGAGTTGTAGGTGTAGGTGTTGTGATTCTTATGAGTGTTGTAGCAGTGCTTATGGTAATTGTAATACCAAAATTTAAAATAGTTCAAAAATTAATAGATAAAATAAATAGTGTAACTCGCGAAAACCTTACAGGAATAAGAGTTGTAAGAGCATTTAATGCAGAAGAATACCAAGAAAATAAATTCGAACAGGTAAACCAAGATTTAACAAAAATGCAAACCTTTAACCAAAAGGCATATTCAATTCTTTCTCCAACAATGCTATTTGTAATGCATTTTTTAACACTAGGAATTTATTTTATAGGTGCATATTTAATAAAAGATGCAGTAGGAGCAGAAAAATTAAACTTGTTTGGAGATATGGTTGTTTTTAGCTCTTATGCTATACAGGTTATAATGTCTTTCTTAATGCTTGCATTTATTTTTATGATGTTACCTCGTGCACAAGTTTCATGTAATAGAATAAATGAAGTTTTAGACACCGAAATTTCAATAAAAGATGGAAAAATTAATTCTAATGTTACAAATGAAAGAGGAACAATAGAATTTAAAAATGTTGGTTTTATGTACCCAGATGGAGAAGAATATGTATTAAAAAATATCTCTTTTAAAGCAAGCAAAGGAGAAACAGTAGCTTTTATTGGATCAACAGGTTCAGGAAAATCAACACTAATTAACCTAATACCAAGATTTTATGAGGCAACAGAAGGGGAAGTTTTAGTAGATGGTGTAAATGTAAAAGAATATACTCAAGAATTTTTACACGAAAAAATAGGATATATTTCTCAAAAAGCAGTAATTTTTAATACAAGCATATCAGAAAATATCTCATATGGAAAAGAAAATATTTCGGAAGAAAAAATAAAAAAAGCAATTGAAGTTGCTCAAGCCAAAGAGTTTGTGGAGAAAATGGAAAATGGTTATAATACACAAATGTCACAAGGAGGAACAAATGTCTCTGGAGGACAAAAACAAAGACTTTCAATTGCAAGAGCAATAGCAAGAGAACCAGAAATATATATATTTGATGATAGTTTTTCAGCACTAGATTATAAAACAGACAGTATTTTAAGAAAAGAACTAAAAAAATATACAAAAGATGCAACTACCTTAATTGTTGCACAAAGAATTGGAACTATAATAAATAGTGATAAAATTATAGTTTTAGATGAAGGACGAATTGTTGGGCAAGGAAAACATAAAGAACTATTAGTTAATTGTGAAGTATATAGGCAAATTGCATTGTCACAATTATCTGAAAAAGAACTAGAAATGGAGGGAAAAATATGCCAGGACCAATAAAAAAAGGTGTAAATCCAGAGGCACAAGCAAAAGACTTTAAAGGTTCAATAAAGAGATTATTTTCAGAATTAAAACCATTTAGAGTTTTAATAATTGTATCAATCCTGCTTGCAATAATAGGATCAGGGCTTTCAATTTTCTCGCCAAGTGTGCTTTCAAAACTAACAGATGAAATTTCAAAAGGCCTTATGGGAGATATGAACTTAGCCCAAATAAAAAAAATCGCAATTATACTATCTATAATGTATATTATCAGTACTGTATTTGAAGTAATACAATCATTTTTTATGACAGATGTTGCAAATAAATTTGCAAAAAATTTAAGACAAAGAATATCACTTAAAATAAATAAATTACCATTAAGATATTTCGACAAACACACAAAAGGTGATATTTTGTCTAGAGTAACAAACGATATAGACACAATAGCTCAAAGTATGAACCAATCTTTAGCAAGTTTAGTTATATCATTAACTTTATTTTTAGGCTCAATAGTAATGATGTTTTACACAAGTTGGATTATGGCAATTACAGCAATACTTTCAAGTGTAATTGGATTTGTGTTTATGTTTAAAATACTAGGAAAGTCTCAAAAATACTTTGTTGCAAGACAAGAAGAACTTGGAAAATTAAATGGTCATATTGAAGAAATATATTCAGCATTAAATGTAGTAAAAGTCTATAATGCTGAAAAAACGGTAAATGAAAAATTTGATGAATTAAACCAAAAGGTATATATAGCAAACAAAAAAAGTCAATTTTTATCAGGCCTTATGCAACCTATGATGAGTTTTATAGGGAATTTTGGATATGTTGCAGTTTGTATAGTTGGAGCATTACTTACAATGAATAATATAATTTCATTTGGAGTAATTGTTGCATTTATGATATATGTAAGACTTTTTACACAACCTCTATCACAAATTGCACAAAGTTTAACTTCGTTTCAATCAACAGCAGCTGCATCTGAAAGAGTTTTTGAATTTTTAGATGAGCCAGAGATGGTAGATGAAAGTCATTTTACAAAAAAACTACAAAAAGAAAATGTAAAAGGAAAGATTGAATTTCAAAATATAGTATTTCAATATGATAATAACCCAAACCCTACAATAAAAGGATTTAGTGCTGTTGCTGAACCAGGACAAAAAATTGCAATTGTAGGACCAACAGGTGCGGGAAAAACAACTTTAGTAAATTTATTAATGAAATTTTACGATTTAACAGGTGGAGATATAAAAATAGATGGAATTTCTATAAAAGAACTTTCAAGAGATAATATACACCAAATATTTACTATGGTACTTCAAGATACCTGGCTATTTGATGGTACAATAAAAGAAAATATTATATACAACAATGAAGATGTAACAATAGAGCAGGTAGAAGAAGTTTGCAAAACAGTAGGGTTACATCACTTTATAAAAACTTTGCCACATGGGTATGATTCAGAACTTTTAGATAATGATATGGTATCTTCTGGGCAAAAGCAGTTAATTACAATTGCAAGAGGAATGCTTCAAAATACACCATTTTTAATTTTAGATGAGGCAACCTCAAATGTAGATACAAGAACAGAAGAATTGGTACAATCTGCAATGGATAAATTAACAAAAGGAAAAACATCATTTATTATAGCACATAGATTATCTACAATAAAAAATGCAGATTTAATTTTAGTTATAAATGATGGAAATATAGTAGAACAAGGAAACCATGAGCAATTAATGGAAAAACAAGGGGCATATGCAGAGCTATATAATAGTCAATTTGAACTATAGGCTAAGTTTGAAAAATAATTACAATTTTGGTTACTATTTAATGGTTTAAGTTCAAATATGCTCTCGAACATTGAAATATTAATACTTTTCAAAGTTTCTCGGCTCATTTCGTAATTATAAG
>CAMVKF010000027.1 GCA_947168035.1 uncultured Clostridia bacterium
ATCTTGAAAGAGAAATGCAATTAAGAGATTATATTTATGAAGTGGAATATGCCAAAGAGAAAGCTGAAGCAGAAGGACTGGCAAAAGGACTGGCAAAAGGAATGGAAAAAGGAATGGAAAAAGGAATGGAGAAGGGCATGGCAAAGGGCATAGCAAAAGGCATAGCAAAAGGCATGGAAAAAGGCATGGCAAAAGAAAAAATAGAAATTGCAAAAAAAATGAAAATAAAAAATAAAACAGTAGAAGAAATTATGGAATTTACTGGTTTAACAAAAGAAGAAATAGATAAAATAGAAGTATAGTACAAGTCGTGTTTTATAGAAACCCTTTTTTGTACATCCTAAAAAAATGCAAGAATAATTCTTGCATTTTTTAGTTCATTTTTTTAAATTGCAAACAAACAATATTACAATTTTATAACATTTTAAAAATACTATTGATAAATTTCTAAAAGTGTGATATATATATAGTTATCAATAAAAAAGAGAACAAAAAGGGAAAAGTAAGGTTGAAAAATAATTACAATTTTGGCTTTGTTAAAATTTTGCTTAAATGTCCTCACGTACTTATAGTACGCTCCGGCATTTGCACAAAATTTTGCCGTGCCAAAATTTAATTCTTTTCCAACCAGTTTTGCACCTGAAGGAAGGATTGAAATTAAAAATGTTAGATTCAATGGAAAAAATAGTTAATCTTTGTAAATCAAGAGGGTATATATACCCAGGTTCTGAAATATATGGTGGTCTTTCAAATACATGGGATTATGGTCCACTTGGAGTAGAACTTAAAAACAATGTAAAAAAAGCTTGGATGAAAAAAATGGTTCAAGAAAATAAATATAATGTTGGGTTAGATTCTGCAATTCTTATGAACCCATCTGTTTGGGTAACAACAGGGCATGTGGCAGGTTTTACAGATCCACTAATAGATTGTAGAGAATGTAAAACAAGGCATAGAGCAGATAAGCTAATAGAAGAATGGGCTGCAAAAAATGGAAAAGATGTTATAGCTGATGGTTGGTCAGATGAAGAAACAGTCAAATATATTAACGATAATAACATAATATGCCCAAATTGTGGAAAACTAAATTACACAAGTATTAGAAAATTCAATCTTATGTTCAAAACCTTTCAAGGTGTTACAGAAGATGCAAAATCTGAAATATATTTAAGACCAGAAACTGCACAAGGAATATTTGTTAATTTTAAAAATGTATTAAGAACAACAAGAAGAAAATTACCTATGGGTATATGTCAACAAGGTAAAGCATTCAGAAACGAAATAACACCTGGTAACTTTATATTTAGAACACGTGAATTTGAGCAAATGGAAATAGAATTTTTCTGCAAGCCAGATTCTGACTTAGAGTGGCATGAATATTGGAAAGAATACTGCAAAAACTTCTTACTTTCACTTGGAGCAAAACCAGAAGATATTAGATTTAGAAACCATACAAAAGAAGAATTATCATTCTATAGTAAAGCAACAGCAGATATAGAATATAACTTCCCATTTGGATGGGGCGAAGTATGGGGAATAGCAGATAGAACAAATTACGATTTATCTAGACATATGGAAGCTACAAAGCAAGATTTAACATACCAAGACCCAGAAACAGGGGAAAAATATGTACCATTTGTAATAGAGCCATCTGTTGGAGTAGATAGATTAGTACTTATGTTTTTATGTAATGGTTATGAAGAAGAAGAAATAGAAAAAGATGATGTAAGAAAAGTATTACATTTACACCCAGCCTTAGCACCATATAAAGTTGCAATTCTTCCACTTTCAAAAAAATTATCAGAAAAAGCATTAAAATTACATGATGAACTTTCGAAATCATATATGGTAGATTATGATGAGGCAGGTTCAATAGGAAAACGTTATAGACGTCAAGACGAAATTGGAACACCATATTGTATAACAGTAGACTTCGAAACAGAGCAAGACAATCAAGTAACTATAAGAGATAGAGACACAATGGAACAAATTCGTATGCCAATTGAAAAAGTAAAAGAGTGGATAAAAGAAAAAATAGATTTTTAGAAAAATGAGAAAATAGTGAGTGGTGGTGGTGACATTGGTGCCGGTTCTTTTTGTCACTCTTTTCGCAGAAAAGGAGTGACAAAAAGAACCGGCACCAATGTCACCATTGTCCCCTTTGGAGGAAAAATGAATAGAGAAGATATATTAAAAAATGTATATGAAGATTTTTTTGGGGCTGGAGAGGGCTTAAATAAAAGTAGTAAATCTAGACAAAGTACTCAAAACACTGCTTTAAATAGCAATGAGGTATATAATGAATTATTAGCACAAATTGAAAATTTATATTTAGAAGATAATTCAAAAACAACACTAAAAAATATTTTAGAATATATGCGAAAATGGAGCGAAAAAATAGAAAATACATATATTCCGTTTAATATGGTTATATATACCGATAATTTTGAACTAAAAGAAGAATTGCTTACAATTTTAGAAAAAATGGTGGCTGTTTTTAAATATCTAAAAGATAGCAAAACTAAAGAAATTTCAATGTATGATATGCAAAATTTAGAAGATTTTAATAATATTTATTTAAATAACAATATTGTAATATTAAAAGATTTAGAAGTATTGCTAAATAAAGAAGAAAACTTAAAAGAGCAATTTATGCATAAATTAGAAGAAAATTTAACACAAGACAATAATATGAATTTAACTATTTTAATTGCAAAAAATAAAGATGAAGTAAAAACGCTATTTGAAAATAGAGTATTAATACAAAATAGATTATTGAATTTTGAGATTAATGGAATTAACCCTAATGTAAATGAGGCATACCAAGAAATATTAGAAAAATTAAAAGATTCTATGGAAGTAAGCCAAAAAATGCAAATAGATTTATTAGATTACCTAGTTGCAGTTTATGAAAAGCAAGAAATGCCATACCCAGAGTTTAGAAATAACTTAATTAATACAATAATTTTTAATAAAGAAATACCAAGATATGAGCAAAATAAATCTATGGATGAAATATTTGAGGAGCTAGACAGTTTAGTAGGCTTACAAAAAGTTAAACAATTATTAAGAGATTTAGTAAGTTTAACAAAATTAAAAGAAAAATCTTCTGAATATTTAAAATTAAAAAATATAAATTTACACATGGTATTTTTAGGAAATCCTGGAACAGGTAAAACAACAGTTGCAAGAATTGTAGCTAAAATTCTTTATGAACTTAAATATATAAAAAGTGATAAACTAATAGAAGTAACTAGCAAAGACTTGGTTGCAGAATATGTTGGACAAACAGCAATAAAAACAATGAATGTTGTAAACAGAGCAATGGGTGGAGTTTTATTTATAGATGAGGCATATTCTTTAGCTTCTGGAAAAGGTGAAGGAAATTCGTTTAATGAAGAAGCGGTTGCAACATTAATTCAAGCTATGGAAAACAATAGAGATAACTTAGTTGTAATATTTGCAGGTTACACAAAAGAAATGCAAGACTTTTTAAACTTAAATTCAGGAATAGTTTCAAGAATAGGCTACAATGTAGAATTTGACGATTATACAGAAGATGAATTAATACAAATTTTTAAACAAATGATGGGAAAAGCAGGATTTATAGTACAAAAAGATGCAATAGAAACTTTAAGAGAAATTATTAAAAAATATATTAACACTAAAAACTTTGGTAATGCAAGGTTTGTTAGAAATGTATATGAAAAAACAATAATAAAACATGCTTCAAATACAGAAAACAAAAAAGCAAAAAAAGATTTAAAAACAATAACAAAACAAGATATAAGTGATAGTGACATTGGTGCCGGTTCTTTTTGTCACTTTTAGCACAGGTGGTAAAGTGACAAAAAGAACCGGCACCAATGTCACTACCACCAAAAAAGAAAGAAGGAACAAAAAATGAAAAAATATTATTTTACTTCTGAGAGTGTTACAGAAGGACATCCAGACAAATTATGTGATTATATATCAGATAGCATATTAGATGAATGCTTAAAACAAGATAAAAATTCTAGAGTAGCAATAGAAACATTTGCCTCTGCAAATAACATTGTTATTGCAGGACAAATAACCTCTACAGCAAGGATTAAAATTGCAGAACTTGTAAGAGAAAAAATAAAAGAAATAGGGTATGATAACGAAAATTTAGATATAGACTATAGAACTTGTAAAATTCAAGCAGAAATTACAAAACAAAGCCCAGATATAGCTTTAGGTGTTGATGTAGGAGGAGCAGGAGACCAAGGAATAATGTTTGGTTATGCATGTGATGACACTCCAGAATATATGCCATATGCAATATCAATGGCTCATAAGCTAGCTAAAAGATTAACAGAAGTTAGAAAAACAAAAATAATTCCATATTTAAGACCAGATGGCAAAACACAAGTTACAGTAGAATATGAAGATGAAAAACCAAAAAGAATAGAAACAATATTAATATCTACACAACATTTAGATAATATTTCTTTAGATGACTTAAAAAAAGATATAACAGAAAAAGTAATAAAAAGTGTAGTTCCAAATGATATGATTGATGAAAATACAAAAATATATATTAACCCAACAGGAAGATTTGTAATAGGTGGACCACTTGGTGATACAGGTCTAACAGGAAGAAAAATTATTGTAGATACCTATGGTGGGTATAGTAGGCATGGAGGAGGAGCTTTCTCTGGAAAAGATGCAAGTAAAGTAGATAGGTCTGCAGCATATATGTTAAGACATATTGCAAAAAACATAGTAGCAAATGGATATGCCAAAAAATGTGAAATTCAAGTTTCTTATGCAATAGGTATGGAAGAACCTCTTTCATTGTATGTAAACACTTTTGGAACAGGAACTGTATCAGATGAAGAAATAGTAAATATAATAAACAATAAATTTGACTTAACTCCAGAAGGTATTATAAATTACTTAGGTTTAAGAGAACCAATATATACATCTACAACAAATTATGGGCACTTTGGAAAAGATGACCTTCCTTGGGAAAAAATAGTAGAAATTTAATAGTTTATTACAATATTTGATTATGCCATATAGTATTTTTATGGCTTGATGACCATTCGTTACAATTCACAGCAATACTTGCAAAAAGTCCGCGCAAGTGATTAATATATAATTTTTATGAGGACAGGGTGTGCAGGGCTGTTCAAAGATTTCCAAAAGTCCGTAAGGACTTTTGTCGAAATCTTTAGAATAGGCAGGACGATTAAAAATTATATATTAATCACGTTAGGCATGACTATATTAACTTAAAAGCTGTGAATTGAAATGAATGGTCAATTGGTTTTTCTATAATAATTATAGCAATTTATTGAATCCAAATGTATAAGAGAATTTTTCTTTAATAAAAATGGGATTAGAAATTTGAAACTTTCAGCCAGCCCATTATCTATATTTTCTTTTATAATTCCTACATAATAATCTAAATCAATAATAGTTCTATTTTCTTCAGTTAAGTCAGCTAAATATATGATTTTTTCTAACATACTCATATTTGGTCTACCTGTTGTATGGTATTTTACAGCATTTACCATATCCTCGTTAAAACCATATTTATCTTCACAAATACAAGCTCCCACTTTAGCATGAAGAAGTTTTGGGTTTAATTTTTCTATTTCATCTAATTCAATTTTATAAAAATTAATGTATTCTTCATTTTCTTGGTTTGTTAATTCTTTTGCAATATCATGTGCAATAGCTGTTAATTTTACAGTTTCTATATCTACATTATAAATTTTAGCATATTCAATTGCTCTTTTAACAACTCCTTCAGAATGTTTAAATCTTTCAGGAGAAAGTGTGTTCTTTGCTTCATTATATAACTCTTCATAACTTATCATTACGAGTACCTCCATCTTAATTTTTTACTAAATAATTATAACATTGAAACTGCAAGATTACAATATAAATAGATTGATTTTGTTATTTTACAGTGTTACTGTATAGAAAGTACTATAAAATCCGCCAAATCTCGTCGGGATTGGACGTTTTCTTTCTGCAAGTTTTCGAAAGAAAAGTGCAATCCCTGCGTTTGGATATTTTGTACAAAAGTTTGCTGAACTATAATTTTTTCATTATAAAATCCCATATCCACCAGTTATTGGATCTTTGAATAGGCCAATTTTAGGTGTAGAAAATGTAAAAACAATGAAGAATAAAAATATAGTTATTAAAATAATTAGTGAGATTAATTTATTGCACTTAAATTTATTAATAATTAATAAATACGATAAAAATTCTCCTAAAATAGTTGCAATAAAAAATGAACTTATATCAATAAAAGCAATATTTCTACCTAATATACCAGTATAAGTATAGAAGAATACCACAGTAAAAGCCATTGCAACAATAATTCCAATGGTTTTAGAACACAAAAAATTAGGTATTTCTTTTCCAAAATAAAAACAGCCAATAATTATAGTTAGCAACATAGGAAAAAACAATAGTTTTAGATGTTCCCAGGTACTCTCATTTATAGAAGAAAATGTTGCAATTATGGGGTTTCCTCCCGATAGTTTATATGTAAAATGCAATAAACTTCCTAATATCAATGTAAAAATAATACTAAAAATCTGAAAATTTCTTATTTTTTTCATAAAAAATCAAGTCCTTTCTCGCTTTGTTTGAAGGCACAAATAGAAATGAAAGAAATAATTCTTTCAAACTATCACTCCACAACGTATTTTATGTTAGTTATTAGAATAATGTTACTGAATCTCTGATAGAATAAAACGAAAATATAAAAAACTATTATATAGTAACAACTGTACTAAAAAATGCAAGAAAAATTCTTGCATTTTTTAGTTTCATATAGTACAATTGTAGGTATTAAAATTAATTAAACAATAAGGAGAAAGTTATAAAAAATGAAAACAGAGAGGAATATATTATTTGCGTTTTTATTAAATTTAGGTTTTTCAATATTTGAATTTATAGGCGGAATATTTACAAATTCAGTAGCTATACTATCAGATTCTATACATGACATGGGAGATGCTCTAAGTATAGGAATTTCATTTTTTCTAGAAAAGAAAAGTAAAAAGAAACCAGATAATAATTACACTTATGGTTATATTAGGTATTCAGTACTAGGGGGATTAATTACAACAGTTATATTATTAGTAGGTTCTATTTTGGTTATATATAAAGCTATAGGAAGAATAATAAACCCAGTAGAAGTAAATTACCAAGGAATGATTATATTAGCTATAGTGGGAGTAGTATTAAACTTTATTGCTGCATATTTAACTAAAGAGGGAGATTCAATAAACCAAAAATCAGTAAATCTCCATATGTTAGAAGATGTTTTAGGATGGGTAGTTGTTTTAATTGGAGCAATAATAATGAAATTCACAGATATAAGAATTATTGACCCATTAATGAGTATTGCAGTAAGTATATTTATTTTAATTAATACTTTAAAGAATTTAAAACAAATTTTAGACTTATTTTTAGAAAAAACACCTTCAAATATTGATATTGAACATTTAAAAGAACATTTAAAACAAATAGAAGGTATTGATGACATACACCATATACATGTATGGAGTATTGATGGATATAATAATTATGCAACAATGCATATAGTTACAAAATCTGATAATATAAAGGAACTAAAAGGAAAAATAAGAGAAGAATTAGAGGAACATGGAATTTGCCACTCAATTCTTGAAACAGAAAATGAGCATTGTGGAGAGGCTGAATGTACACCAAATTTACACATCGAAGAAGGTCACCATCACCATCATCACCACCATTAATTTTAGATTGAAATTTTTATCAATTTGTGATATAAATTAATAAATTTAACTTATGAAAGGAAAAGAGAGTATGCAAAGAACAAAATTAAAAGATAGAATACTTCCAACTTATACAAAAGGAGAAGAAATTTTTAATATGACTTCACACATAGTAGGTGGAGCATTAGGAGTTGTTGCATTAGTATTATGTATAGTTTTTGCAGCAGTTCACCATAACCCATATGGAGTTGTTGCAAGTGCAATTTATGGTTGTACAATGATTTTATTATACACTATGTCTAGCATATACCACGGTTTAAAACCTGAGATGAATGCTAAAAAAGTATTTCAAGTACTAGACCATTGCTCAATATTTTTGCTTATTGCAGGTTCATATACACCATTTGCATTATGTACATTAAGGCAATATAATACTTCAACACGGATGGTGGATTTTTGGAATAATATGGTTTATGGCAACACTTGGAATTGTTTTAAACTCAATAGATTTAAAACAATTTAAAATATTTTCAATGATATGCTATTTAGTTATGGGTTGGTGTATAATACTAAAAATAAATGTTATAATTGAAATTTTAGGTTGGGCAGGATTTACATTATTATTTTCCGGAGGAGTAGTTTACACAATAGGTGCTGTATTATATGGTGTAGGAAAAAAGAAAAAATATATGCACTCAATATTCCACTTATGTATTTTTGTAGCAAGCCTATTACAGTTTTTATGTATTTTACTGTATGTAGTTTAGAACGATAAGTTAGAAGATTTGCGCAATATAAAGATTATTTAAGATTACGTAAAGCATTGAAATATTAATAATTTAAAAAGTTTCGAATGTGATTGGAGTAATTTCTTATAATTACGAAATGAGCCGAGAAACTTTGAGAATTATTAATATTTCAATGCATTGTAACAAAATAAAAGGAGATTAATATGGAATATTCAGAATTAGAAAAAGAACTAGGTTATACTTTTAAAGATAAACAACTACTAGAAAAGGCACTAACACATACATCATATGCTTATGAGAAAAATGTACAAAGTAATGAAAAACTAGAATTTTTAGGAGATAGTATTTTAGAATTTTTATCTAGTATATTTATATATAAAAATTATCCTAACTTAAAAGAAGGCGAAATGACAAAAGTTAGAGCTCAAGTAGTGTGTGAAAATAGCCTATATAAAATTGCAAAAATACATAATTTTAATAATTATCTAAGACTTGGAAAATCTGAGAAAATGTCTGGCAAAGATGTAAAACCTGCAATTTTAGCAGATAGTGTAGAAGCACTAATTGCGGCAATTTACTTAGATGGTGGTTTAGAGCCTGCAAATATATTTATAACAAAAAATTTAAAAGATGAAGTAGAATATGCAAGTAAAAATGTTGGACAAAAAGACTATAAAACAGTTTTACAAGAAATATTACAAAAAAATGGAGAAGTACATATTGAGTATAAAATAATAAAAGAAACAGGACCAGACCATAATAAAAAATTTGTATCTGAGGTTATATACAATGGAAAAATTTTAAATACAGGAGAAGGAAAAAGCAAAAAACAAGCAGAAATGGAAGCTGCAAAGCATGCAATTGAAACTTTAAGGAAGGAATGAATTTTTTTATGAAAAAGCAGTTTATTATACCAATATTTGTGCCACATTTAGGCTGCCCAAATGACTGTGTATTTTGTAATCAAAAGTCAATAAGTGGAGAGAAAAAACAAGTAACAAGTGAAGATGTAAGAAAAATAATAGAAGAACACTTAAAATACATAAAACAAGATTCTAATGTTGAAGTTGCATTTTTTGGAGGAAGCTTTACAGCAATAGAAGAAAAAAAGCAAAATGAATTATTAGAAGTAGCATTTGAATTTATAAAATCAGGAAAAGTAAAAAGTATAAGAATATCTACAAGACCAGATTTTATTAATAAAGATATTTTAAAAAGATTAAAAAAATATAAAGTTAAAACAATAGAGTTAGGAGTACAATCTTCAAATGATTATATTTTAAAAAGAGCAAGAAGAGGGCACACTTTTGAAGATGTAAAAAAAGCTTCAAAATTAATAAGATGGTATGGGTTTAATTTAGGTCATCAAATGATGGTAGGTCTTCCGGAAAGTTCAAAACTAGATGAAATAAATACTGCAAAACAATTAATAAAACTTAAACCTAAAATGGTAAGAATTTATCCGGTTTTGGTTATAAAAAATACAAAACTAGAAAAAGATTATCTAGATGGTACATATAAACCATATACAGTAGTACAGGCAGTTGAAGTTTGCAAAGATTTAGTAAAAATGTTTGTAAAGAAAAATATAAATGTAATAAGAATAGGTTTGCAACCAACAGAAGAAATTTCAGAAGTTAATAATGAAAAAAGTGAAGTAGTTGCTCGGACCATTTCACCCAGCATTTAGGCAACTTGTAGAATCTGGCATTTGGAAAGATACAATTATTGAAAAAATTAAAAAATTAAATGTAAAAGTTAAAGAAGTTGTAGTTACAGTAAACCCAGTAGATAAAAATAATGTTATAGGACATAAAAAAGAAAATATACTAGAACTAAAAAACTTATATGATGTAGATTTAGTTGTAAAAACAGACGAAAGTTTAAAACCTGGAAAATCTAAAATAGAAGTTACAAAAGTTTATGAAGATTTTAGAACAAATCGGAACACAAATAAATTAAAAAACTTTAAATATATTGCTATTAAAATGTAGCAAATATATTTAAAGTTTTTTTTATTATTGCCACATTTTGACAAATTTTTCAAAATTTATATGCTATATTAACTTTAACAATTAGGACATGCATTGCTATTTAATAATAAATTTATTGTATCTTTAAAACATTGAAAAGTATTAATATTTCAATGTTTTTAGAAACTAACAAATTTAAAAAATTAAATAGTAACGTACTGCTATAAAAATAAAAAAACAGGCAAGAATATTTAAAGGAGGTTGTGAATGGAAGTTAAGTATTTTAACAAATCAAAACTTTTGCTAATTAAAATCACAGAAGAAATTGATGAGTGTAAAGTAAAAGAATTAAGGAGGAAATTGGATTATGAAATTGAAAGATTTTGCCCTAAAAGAGTTGTATTTGATTTTGATCGTGTTACTTTCATGGATAGTAGCGGAATAGGTTTAATAATTGGAAGGTACAAGCAAGCTTCAATGCTTGGCGGAAAAACAGAGCTTGTAAATTTAAACCAAAGTGTAAGAAAAATATTTGAAATGAGTGGAGTATTAAGATTAATTCCAGAAACCACTTTAAATGAGGAAGATTTATTAACTGAAGAAAATGAATATGAAATTCTAAAAAGAAGAATAGAAATGATTACAAAGGAGGAGTACATATAATGGATGAAAATGAAGTTAAAATAGAGTTTTTAAGTAAGTCAAATAATGAAGCATTTGCAAGAATAGCAGTAGCGGCATTTGTATCTCAGCTTGACCCTACAATAGAAGAAATTTCAGATATAAAAACTGCAGTATCTGAAGCTGTTACAAATTCAATAGTTCATGGTTATGAAAATAAAATGGGAATTATAAATATAAAATGTAAAATAAAAAATAGAAATTTCAAAATAGAAATAACAGATAATGGAAAAGGAATAGAAAACATAGATTTAGCAAAACAACCACTTTATACAAGTAAACCTAATATGGAAAGGTCTGGAATGGGCTTTACTATAATGGAAAGTTTTATGGACAAGCTAGTTGTAGAATCTGTTTTAGGTGTTGGAACAAAGGTAACTATGGAAAAACAAATAAAAGAAATACCTAAAGAAGAACAGTTAACATTAGAAGAAGCTTTAGGGGGGAACTAAATGTTATGTGAAATTACAAATGAAATAAAAAAGGCGCAAAATGGCGATAAAGATGCCATGGCATACTTAGTAGAAGAAAACCAAGGACTTATTTGGAGTATTGTAAAAAGGTTTGCAGGAAGAGGTTATGATATAGAAGATATTTACCAAATAGGAGCAATGGGTTTTGTAAAATCAATAAGGAATTTTGACTTGAGTTTTGATGTTAAACTTACAACCTATGCAGTTCCATACATAATTGGTGAAATTAAAAGGTTTTTAAGAGATGATGGACCAATCAAAGTCTCAAGGTCACTAAAAGACCTATATAGAAAAATAAAAGAACTTCAAAAAGAATATATAACAAAAGTTGGAAGAGAGCCTACAATGCGGAGAAATTGCAAAAACACTAAAAACCTCTAATGAAGAAATAACTTTAGCTTTAGAAAGTCTACAGCCTGTTAATTCTATCGAAGAAAGTTTATATTCAAACTCAAAAGAAGATAGCCAAATTAATATTTTAGAAACAATTTCTACTAATAAAGATGAAGCAAGTCTTATTACAAACAAAATTACAATAAATGCACTAATAAAAGAATTACCAACAAGAGATAGAGAGCTAATTTTACTTAGATATTTTAAATGCAAAACACAAACACAAGTTGCAAAAATACTGGGAATATCTCAAGTTCAAGTTTCTAGAATAGAAAAAAAGATTTTAAACACAATGAAAAAACAATTAGAAGCATAATTTTCAATTGGGGACGGTCCTTTTTGGTAAATCTGGTGTGGTGACATTGGTGCCGGTTCTTTTTGTCACTCTTCTCACAAAAAAGAGTGACAAAAAGAACCGGCACCAATGTCACCACCAAGAACCGGTCCCAAATGGGATTAAAATTGAGAATATCATAAATCAATTATTTAACGAATATATATAAAAAAAAAGAAATTGAAATAGGTTTACCTGCAAATATTTATGACATTTTAATTTGTTTTGTTTTTTATTGTTTTTGCAATTCCTGTTCTATTTACTAAACAAAGAAAAAAGACAAACTATCAAGAAATTCAAAATGAAGAAAAAAAGGAAGAAAAAGCAGAAGAAATAAGTTATGATTATAAGCAATATAGTAATATAAAGTTATTACATAAAAAAACAGGTGAAATAGAAGTTTTGCCAATAGATGAATATTTGTATGGAGTAGTAGCTAGTGAAATGCCTGCAAGTTATGATATAGAAGCTTTAAAAGCACAGGCAATTGTTGCAAGAACATATACATTATACCAAATGAAAAATAGTAAAGGAAAACATATAGATGCTGATATGTGTGATGATTTTGCCTGTTGCCAAGCTTGGATTTCGAAAGAAGATAGATTAAATAAATGGGATGATGAAGAAAAAAAAAGCAATTGGGAAAAAATAGTAAATTGTGTAAATAGTACAAAAGGAAAAATTATTACATATAATGGGGAACCAATAGATGCATTTTTTCACTCAAATAGTGGTGGAGCAACAGAAACAGCAAGTAGTGTATGGGGCGGTAAAGATTTTCCATATCTTCAAACAGTAGAAACATCAGGCGAAGAAGGTTATAGTAGTTATAGTTCAAATGTGGAATTTAGCAAAGAAGATCTACTTAAAACTCTAAAACAAAAATACAAAGATGTAGAAATAAATTTCGAAGATGAAAATTCTATAAAAATATTAGAATATACGCGGAAGTGGAAGAGTAAAAACTGTAAAATTTGGAAATATCGAAATTGCTGGAACAGAAACAAGGCAACTTTTTGGGTTAAAATCTACCAACTTTTCAATACAAAAAAATGAGAATAAAATTGTTTTTTATGTTACAGGTTATGGGCACGGAGTAGGAATGAGCCAAACAGGAGCAGATAGCCTAGCAAAACAAGGAAAAAATTATGAAGAAATAATAAAGCATTTTTACAAAGATGTGGAAATTGCAACAATATAACAAGAAATTTTACATAATTTGACTTTGGGCAATAAATTTGGTACAATAGTATAGAGAAGGTGATATTTATGTATAGAAATAATTGGAGAAAAAGTGATACAACTTATATGCAATGGGTAGTTTTATCAGATGGAAGAGAAAGGTATGAGTATCACAAGAACGAAGAGATTACAATTTTAGTAGTTGATTTTTTTAATCCTTTAACGTTATCTTTGAAAAAAAAAGATAATGAAGAACAATGCACACTTTATAGGTGTGAGATTAATTGGCGTAGAGAGCGTGATGCGGAAACATTTACCCCAGATGGTGTAAGGATAGGACAAGGAGAAAGAATTTGGCTAGAAATAGATAAACATTTACTTAAGTATAATCCAAATTATCAAAGAGTGTTTTTTGAACAATTATTAAAGAGGAGTAGAGTAATTAACAACTTAGAAAGCAGACTTATGGTAAGACCGCTTAATAAAAAATGCGGTCGATATATGGGAGGAGTACGTTTGCAGCAAAGTAGTGGCAGTTTTAAAAAATACTTTAATTTAGATATTGGAGAGGCAGCACATGATTCACCAGAGGCACAACAAGAACGTAAAGAATATTTAGAAAGCTTAAAAAGAGAAGCACAAAGAATAGGAGAAGGAAATAGAGAAAGAATGAAATATGTGCAAGATAAAATTAGCGGTGTTAGAGGAGAACATAAATAAAAAATTATACTACAGATACAACACCTAATAATATTGAATTGAAGAAATAAAAAAGAATTGGTTATTTTATAAGTTACTAGATAATGGTTTTGAATAAAAAATAACGGGCTTTCCTTCAAATGGAAG
>CAMVKF010000028.1 GCA_947168035.1 uncultured Clostridia bacterium
CTAAGTGAAAGGGTGCCGAAAAATCGATGTAGAATTTCTTATAATTACGAAATGAACCGAGAAGCTTTGAAAAGTATTAATATTTCACTGTTTCGAGACGATGATGGTACTAAAACTATTATCCTGTAAAGTTATCTATGAAAAAATGCTTGGAGGTACATTATGAAATATAATATTGTTAGAAAAATGGATATATCGAATGGTCCTGGTGTAAGAGTTTCTGTATTTATGCAAGGATGCGAGTTCCATTGCAAAAATTGTTTTAATCCTGAAACATGGAGCTTTGAAAATGGAAAAGACTTTACACAAGGAACAATAGATGAGGTTTTAGATTTGTGTAATCAAGATTATATAAAAGGTTTATCAATATTAGGTGGAGAGCCTATGCATCCAAAAAATATAGATGGAACTACTAAACTTGCAAAAGCATTTAAAGAAAAATATCCAAATAAAAATTTATGGGTATGGTCAGGATTTAAATTTGATGAAGATTTAAAAGATAAAGATGTTATGAAATATGTTGATGTTTTAGTTGATGGAAGGTATGTTGATGAAATGCATAATCCTTCTCTAAAATGGAGAGGCTCTTCTAACCAAAGGGTTATTGATGTACAAAAAAGTCTTAAAGAAAAAAAAGTTGTTTTATTTTAAATATAAATAAAAATGTAAAAAGTTGTGTAGAATATAAATTTTCTACACAACTTTTTTTGCTGTTTTCTTTGCTAAAAATAGTGGAAATATTACACAATATGCTAATCTAATTAAAATTGATTCAGAAATAATTTGCCTTTCTATAATTGTTCCAAAAAATGCATGGTCAATTCCTAGCACAAGCGCCAATAATAAAAATACTATAAAATATGTATCTTTTTTTGTTTTTATTAAAAAATCATATACATAAATAAAAATTAATTGGCAAATCAAAAAAGATAAGAATGAATAAATCATAACCCAAGGCTGAGCAATATTTAATAATGCCCATTCTATTACACTTGCAAGTGAAGCCGAAATTAAAGAAACTGCCATAATTTGTAATGCATCTTTGTAATTTGTTTTTTTAATTATTAAACCTGAAATTAAAAATGTAAGTGGATATAAAAAAACACTAATATAAATATTTGCACCTTTTACTATTCCAAATTTTAAATATGCAACTGCATTTGCAAGTACCAAAATAATTGGCATTCCTATAATATATATTAGTGGTAATTTTCGTTTTTTGTTTTCCATACTTTTCTTCCTCCTTTGTTTTTTCTATATTATAACATTTTTTTTAATTTTTCAATAGTTTATTTAAAATGTAATATAAATGTAATATTTGTAACTGTTACAAATAAAATTTTTTATAAAAAAAATTGACAATTTTGAAAAAAGTGTATATAATAAATATAGAAAGTAAGTAGCCACAGACAATGTGTGTTACCCAATATATTTTAGATAAACACCACATAGCTCAGCCAAGCGAAATGTGGTGTTTTTTTATATTTGTTTATCTGTCCACATTATGTATATAATACACAATAAGGCGACATTTATGGCTAATGAAATCATAAATCCTACAATAAGGAAAAGCAAAAATTCTACCATATTTACCACCTCCTTACTCTCGATAAATTATCGAGGTTTAGAGGTAACACACACACCTGCTTTATACTTACTTTCTATGTTAAATACTATACAACATTTTTTCATACTTTTCAATAGTCTATTGTATAAAAAAATTTTTTTTGTATAACATAATTTAATAAAATATTCTTGTTATTTAGGAGGCTATTTTGAATAAAAAAAATATTTTTATAGTTTTTGCTCTAATTTTATTAGGTATAAGTATTGGAGTTTATTTATATATTTCTAAACAAAAACAATCGAATAATGGTAGTGCAAATTTCACAGCCTACAATACTACAAAAGTTTCCACAAGTAATAATACTATAGAATCTAATACAGAAAACACTCGGAAATTCTACCGACAATGAAAACAACACTTTGGCAGAAAAAACAGAAGAGCAAAAAGAATCAGAAGAACCTAAACAAACTGAAACTTTGCTTTCAGAATTTACCACGAAAATTTACACTAAAAATAAAGAAAGACAAAATAATATTTCAATTACATGTAACAGCCTAAATAATACATTTGTAGAAAATGGTGACACATTTTCTTTTTGTGGTACTGTAGGTAAAGCAACTTCATCTAAAGGTTATAAAAAAGCTGATGTTTTTAAAGATGGTGAGGTCACTCAAGCTTTAGGTGGCGGAAATTGCCAAGTAAGTAGTACATTATATAATGCGGTTTTAAAAGTGCCAGAATTAAAAGTTACAGAAAGACATGAACATAGTAATTCAGTGCCCTATGTAAAAAAAGGAAAAGATGCAGCTATAAGTTATGGTTCATATGATTTTAAATTCATAAATAATACAGGTAAAAAAATTAAAATAACCTCTACTTGTGATAAAGATCATGTATATGTAAAAATATTTAAGTTAGAATAAGCTTTTGGAAAAAATATATTATAATAATTGTCAATAATTTTACATCAAACTTCTAAAAAATGATCATTTGTTGTTACACTTCACAGCTTTTAAGTTTTACTAGTCCTGCCTAACGTGATTAATATATAATTTTTAATCGTCATGCCTATTCTAAAGATTTCGTCAAAAGTCCTTACGGACTTTTGGAAATCTTTGAACAGCCTTGCACACCCCGTTCCTCATAAAAATTATATATTAATCACTGGCGCGGACTTTTTGTAATTTTAGCTGTGAATTGTAACCATTTGTTGAATAAAACATAAAATTATTGCATATATTTTACCAAAAGGAGTTTATATGAAAAAGTTTTGTTTTACATATTTAATTTTATTGTTAATTGTTTTTTTATTACCTTATAAAAGTTTGGCAGTTTCTGATTTATACACATGGTCTACTTTAGATTTAACAGCTGAAGTTTCAGCTAAACTAGAAAAGTCAACAGCTAATATAACCAATCCTCTAAATTTTGATTGTGGCTCATGTATTTTAATAGATTCTCATTCTGGGCAGGTTTTGTATTCTTATAATGAACATGAGAGTTTAAGACCTGCAAGTGTTACTAAAGTTATGAGTATTTATTTAATAATGGAAGCAATTTCGCAAGGAAAAATAACTTATGATACAAAAATTCCTTGTTCTAAAAACGCCGAATCTATGGGTGGTTCTCAAATATGGCTTTCAACTACTGAGACTTTAACAGTAGATGAAATGTTAAAAGCTATATGTATAGTTTCTGCAAATGACTGTGTAACTGCAATGGCCGAATTTATTGGAGGAACTGAAGAAAACTTTGTAACTTTAATGAATGAGAAGGCAAAAGATTTGCGGTATGAATGATACTTTCTTTAAAAATTGCCATGGAATTGATGAAGATGGTCATGTAATGTCAGCTTATGATATTGCCATTTTATCTAAAGCTTTACTTAACAACTACCCGGAAATCACAAAATATACTAGTATATATATGGACTCTCTTCGTGACCGGAAAGTCTAGTTTAGTTAATACTAACAAACTTGTTAGAAATTATTCAGGATGTACCGGCTTAAAAACCGGCTCTACTTCTCTTGCTCTTTATAATTTATCTGCAAGTGCAACTAGAAATGGTATGGATTTAATTGCTGTTGTTATGAAAGCTCCTACCTCTAAAGACAGATTTAAAATTGCATCTAGTCTTTTAGATTATGGATTTAATAATTTTGAATATAAAAAACTAATTTCTAAAAATGATATTGTAAAAACAGTTAAAGTAAACAAAGGGCTTTCTCCATCTATTGATGTTATTGTTAAAAAAGACTGTGGCGTATTACTTCCTAAAGGAAAAGATATTGAAATTAAACAAATTATATCACTTCCAGATACAATAGATGCTCCTATTTCCCAAAATCAAGTAGTGGGAACTGTAACATATATGTTAGATGACACGACTTTGGAAGAATGTAATTTATTTTCAAATACTTATTCCCCAAAAATTAATATATTTACTAGTTTAACATCTATTGTTGATAATTGGTTTTCGGTTTTAAGAACCTAGAAAAAAAAGAACTGGGGCTTTGTAAAAAATACCCAGTTCCTAATTTATTCTTCAAAAAACATTTTAAATCTTTCTTCACTGATTTTTTCGCTTCTTAATAATTCTTGTGCTACTGCATCTAGTTTATCCATATGTTCTCGCAATAATCTTTGTGCATCCAAGTATGCTGTATCTATTAATTTTTTAACCTCTACTCCTATTGCATCTCCCATATCTTTTCCAAACATGTCTAATTCATATTCTCCATTTTCATTTTTTAAAGATAATGGACCTATTAAATCATTCATTCCATATTTTACTATCATATCTTTAGCAATAGTTGTAGCAACTTCTATATCATTACTTGCACCTGTTGAAATATCGTCTAATGCAATTTTTTCTGCTGCTCTTCCGCCTAGTAAAGCAATTAGCTTTTCTTCCATTTCTGTTTTTGAAATGTAAGATTTATCTTCATCTGTTTTATACATTGTATAGCCACCTGCCATACCTCTTGGTATAATTGAAATTTCTTTTACCTTTTTTTGTGTTGGTAAATACCAACTTACTATTGCGTGTCCTGCCTCGTGGTAAGCTGTTAATCTCTTATCTTTTTCAGAAATTACCCTTGCTTTCTTCTCTAGACCTACTGTAACTTTTTTAACCGCTTCTTCAATATCATCTTTTTCAATTTGTGAATGCTCTCTTTTTGTTGCAATAATTGCCGCTTCATTTAAGATATTAGCAAGTTCAGCTCCTGTAAATCCTGCTGTATCTTCTGCAATACTCTCTAAATTTACATCTTCTGCTAATTTCTTTTCTTTACTGTGAATTTTTAATATTTCAAGTCTTCCCTTTTTATCTGGTGCAGGTATTGTAATTTGCCTATCAAACCTTCCTGGTCTAAGTAAAGCTTTATCTAGCATTTCTGGTCTATTTGTTGCAGCTAAAACTATTATTGTCTCTCTTGTTCCAAAACCATCCATCTCTACTAGTAATTGGTTTAATGTTTGGTTATTTTCAGACTCGGCTCCTACTCCTCCTGTTCTTCTTGAGCCTATTGCATCTATCTCATCAATAAAAACTATACAAGGAGCAAGTTTTCTTGCTTTGTCAAAAAGTCTTCTAACTCTTGAGGCACCTAATCCTGCAAACATCTCAATAAATTCTGAACCACTCATAGAAATAAATGGAACTCCTGCTTCTCCTGCTATTGCTTTTGCAATTAAAGTTTTACCTGTACCTGGTTTACCATAAAGTAAAACTCCTCTTGGTATTTTTGCACCCATCTCTATAAATTTTTTTGGTTCTTTTAAAAACTGTACTAATTCTACCATTTCTTCTTTTTCTTCATCTAAACCTGCTACATCTGCAAATTTGGTTTTTGTTTTTCTTTCTGTTTCATCATATATTTCGCCTTTATCTCCCAAACCTTGCATTTTAAATATAACAACAACTAGAGCTAGCATTATTAATGTAGGAAGTAATGATAAAATATATGATGGAATTACAGTAATTAAGCTTGGACTTTTTTGAATTAGTTCTATTTCATTACCATCTAAAGTCTTTTCTTGAATTAATTCAATAAAACTTTGTGTGTTTGGAACAATTGCAGTTTTCTTTAAGCTTTCATCTATCTGCTCTTCTTCTGTTTGATTATTATTAAATATGTTTTGGAATAATTTTATTATATTACTATTTTCTTTTGGAACTGGATTTTCTTCTACTTTTGATTCTTCTTTTTCTTCTTCTTCAACTTTATCAATATTTTCTGCTATGTCACCATTTTCATCAATTTTATTTTTAAGAGTAATTTTGATTGATGTAGAACCTGTAGTCATTTCAACTTTTTTAACATTCTCATTTGCTATTTGCTTTATTAATTCTGTATAGCTTAGAGTTTTATCATCTTTGCTCTCGTTTTTTGAACTATATGTTATAATTAAAATTAAAATAAAAATGGATATAAAAATACCTATACCATATATTATCTTTGCAAAGTTATTTTTATTATTGTTATTTTTTTTCATTTTTTATCATTCCTTTCTAGTCTAGGCATTTGAGCCTTGCCCCTCCGCCCCTTCTTCTCCTTTTGCTTCATCTTCATCTTCTCTTTCGTCTTTTTCTTCCTCTTCTTTATTTTCTTCTTTTGGTTTTTTTAAGTTAGCCAAAGTGTCTTCTATTTTATCTTTGTTCTCTTCTATTATTTTCATAAGCTCTAAATGCTGTTTAATTACATTTGATTTTATTATAAAAATTGCTGCTACTAAACTTATGTATGAAATCGCAACATACATTACATCAAAATATTTTATTTCAAAACTTGTAAGTAAATTTACAACAAAATAAATAGTTCTTAAAAGCATTGAAAGTGTAAGTGCAAAAATTGACATATTAAATATAGCTTTATAATTCATTTTTATTTTTGCCATAAAGCAAGTAATTAAGCCAAAAAGTGAAAGTGTAAATACATCTAATAAAGATGTTAGAAAAAGACCAACAAATATTCCTAAAAATAATGATATAATAATACTATTTCCAACTTCTTGCTTAACTAGTTCTATGTTTTTGCTAATATTTTCGTTTTGGTTTGTTTTAGCAAGCATTATTTCTACTACTCTTTCTGATAGTTTTAAATTTTTCTCATTATATTCAGTATTATTATAAGCATAGTATAAATAAGTAATAGAATATATAATGCTAAAAATTAAAATTAATTTTGTAAAATAAATTAGTGCTTGTTTTACGCCTAAGGCTGACATTTCTGGATATTTCTCAAATTTTACAATTGAATACCATATTTTTTTGAAAAAGTTTAATTTTAAATATTCTTCTCTTAAAGTTTCATTGTTCTTCACTTAAATACTCCCTTCTTATAGAGCTATCAACAAACATTGGACTTACAGGAAATTTTACTTTATCTCCTATTTTTATATTTTTTCCAGTAATATCTGCTACAACATGATACATTCCAATTCTACCAATTATTTTACATTTTTCATATTTATTGTTATTTAAAATCTCTATATATAAAGATTTATCTTTAAAACTATCTTTTATATCTCTTACAATATACCTTAATTTGTCTCTTTTCCTAAACATATCTCTTTGTTCTCTAACATTAAATCCATCTGCATAGCCACATGGAATAACTGCAATTTTTGTTTCACGTTTAGTTTTATAAGAGTTAGAATACCCAATATAACAATCTTTTGGTACAACTTTTATTTCTGCAACATCTGATTTTAAATAAGCTATTTTTTTTAGGCCATATGTATTAGGTATTGAAATTCTTCCTAAAAATGCAGACCCTATTCGAACTGCATTTAATCTCATATTTTTAAATTTTAAAAAACCTGATGAATTGCAAATATGGAGAATTCCTGTTGCTACTTTATTTTCTTTTAAATATTCTATTACATCCATAAAACGTTCAAATTGAAGCTCTGAATATTCATTTTTTTCATAAAAAGCTAAAGAAAAATGTGAAAAAGTTCCTTCTACCTCAATATTTTTAGTATTTTGTAACATATTTGCTAATTCTTTTTTCTGATTATAATCAAAGCCATATCTTCCAAAACCAGTATCAATTTTAATATGTGCTTTTACTTTTTTATTTAATTCACTACCTAATTCTTCTGCTATTTCTAGTGCACTTTTTGAACCTATACTTAAAATTATATCATTTTCAATTAATTTTTTAACATCTTTTTTTATACTAGTTGAAGATAACATTAAAATTTTAGCTTGTACTTTATTTTCTCTAAGTTTTAATGCTTCTTCTACTGTCGAAACTGCCAAAAAATCTATTCCATTATCTATTAAAAATCTAGCATATTTAATTAAATCCAAACCATAGCCATTGCCCTTTACAACACCAATAATTGTAATTGGCTTATGGTTATCTTGTCTTCCTGTTTCTTCTGCTATTTTTTTTATTGTACGTATGTTGTGTTTCAAATCTTCTTTATTTATAACAAGTGATTTCATAACTTACCTCTTGAATTTTAATTTTAAAGCTCTTATATTTCTAAAAATCTTTTCTGAAATTTTATATAATTTATATGTTAATGGTTTAAAAGGAATATATACTTCACCTATAAATTCAGTATAAACTGCTCCAAAGCCTTTTTTAAATCTATATAAACCATTAGAGTCATCTGGAATTCCTGGTACTCCTCTTAAGTCATATATATCACTATGCCTTTTTAATGCTAATTTTATCATTTCCCATTGTAACAAATAATTTGGCATTAAATTTCTATGTTCATTACTACTTGCACCATATAAATACCAAGTTTTGTTTCCATACATTATAGGTATTACCCCAGAAATTGGTTTGTCTTGATAATATGCCATTAAAACCTTCATATGGTCATCTTTTAAACAATCTAGCATTTTTTCAAAATATTCTAATGGTCTTGTAATAAAACCATCTCTTAACCCTGTTGTAACCATAATTTTATGAAAATCTTTTAAATCTTCTTTTGTCCCTTCCTTTACAGTTACACCTTTTTTAGTTGCAAGTCTTATATTATATCTTGTTTTTTGATGAAATGCCTTAAATACTTCATCTTCTGTTTTACCTTTTGTATCTAGCCTAAATACATATCTTGGTTGAATTTCGTCTCTAAAATTTTTTGCATCATCTTTAATTTGGTAACCTAGTTCTAACATTATATTTCTAAAAATGGTATCTGAACTTTCTATGTCTGGCTCAATTCTTAAAACTATTGCATTGTATTTTTTTGCTAGAAGTTTTGCACCTTCAGTTAACTGGCTTAACACCTCTAAATTATGAATATCACAAACTGGTCCTCTAGCTGAATACATAATATTTCCAAAAAATGGTATTTTTCTAATCCAAACCATAAGTGATCCAATAATTTTTTTATTACTGTTTTCTGCTAAAATTACTTCTCTTTTCCAACTTGTTTTAACATTTGCCCACTCAATAGATTGCTGAAAATTGCATCTTTCATGGTTTTCTAAAAATTTTGAATATTCTTCTTCATCTGTTTTATTTTCTAATAATCTCATTTTTTATTTCATTCCTTTCTAGTTTAACTTAAAAGGTTTATGTATATATTATATTTTACAATGCCATTTTTACTTTTGCAAGAAATTCCTCATTATTTTTAGTTCCTTTTATTAATTTCAAAATTTGCTCTGTACTTTCTGCTGCTGGCAAATGGTTCATTGCTTTTCTAATTAAACCAACAACTTCTAATTCTTTTTCATTTAATAATAATTCTTCTTTTCTTGTAGCAGACCTATTTACATCTATTGCTGGGAAAATACGTTTTTCTGCAAGAGTTCTATCTAATAGTACTTCCATATTTCCTGTACCTTTAAATTCTTCAAATATAACATCATCCATTCTACTACCTGTTTCTGTAAGTGCAGTAGCTAAAATTGTTAAACTTCCACCATTTTCTATATTTCTTGCAGCTCCAAAGAATTTTTTAGGTTTATGTAAAGATGCAGGATCTATACCTCCTGATAAAGTTCTTCCTGAGGCAGGTACAACTAGGTTATATGCTCTTGCTAAACGAGTAATACTATCTAAAAGTACTACAACATCTCTTCCTTGTTCTACTAAACGTTTTGCTCTTTCTATTACCATTTCTGCAACTTTTGCATGGTGTTCTGGTAGCTCGTCAAAAGTTGAATATACAACCTGTCCTTTTATAGAACGCTCCATATCTGTAACTTCTTCTGGTCTTTCATCTATTAATAACATAATTAATTCACATTCTGGATTGTTAGCTGTAATACTATTTGCAATTTCTTTTAAAAGTGTAGTTTTTCCTGCTTTTGGTTGAGCAACAATTAAACCTCTTTGCCCTTTACCTATTGGAGAGATAATATCTATCATTCTTGTTGCAAAATTTGCCTGAACAGTTTCTAATTTTAATCTTTCATTTGGGTAAATTGGTGTTAATTCTTCAAATCTAGTTCTTTTTAAGGCTTTCTCAGGGTGTTCACCATTAACTTCGCCTACAAATATTAAAGATGGGAATTTCTCTCCTTCTTTACATCTAGAAATACCCTTTACTAAGTCTCCTGTTACTAATTTAAACCTTCTTATTTGTACAGGTGATATATACTCATCTTTAGCACTAGATAAATAATTATCCCCTCTTAAAAATCCATATCCTTCAGGTAAAACCTCTAAAATTCCTTCTATAATTTCATCTTCTTCATTATTTACTTGATATGCAATAGAGTTTGTATCTTGTAGATTTTCTGTTTCATTATCTTGAATATCATACCTCACAATTTCTTCTTCTTGAGTATCTAGATCTTCATCTTCTTCTATTTCTTCTTCTTCCTCTTCAAAACTGTTATTTTGAATACTTTTTAATACTTCTATAAGCTCTTCTTTATTAAGTTTTGAAATATTTCTAATGTTATTCTCTTTTGCTATTTTTTTTAACTCTAATAGAGTTAAATTTTCTAAATCTTGCATTTTTATTATCCTTTCTTTCTAAACTAAAAAATTATTCTTTAATTAGTTGCTATTCTCTTAAATCCATTAAAAAAAATTATGCACTAGCTTTGTTTTGTGAAGCTTTCTTTATTTTTGAGTTTTCTTTTTGTTCATTTATTTTTAATTCTGGTTTACTTAAGTTTTGAACAGTTTGTTTTGTAATAATACACTTTTCTATTTTTCTATTTGATGGAATTTCAAACATTATATCTGTCATAATATCTTCTATAATTGATCTTAATCCTCTAGCTCCAGTTTTTCTTTCTATTGCTTTTTCTACTATAGCATCAATTGCATCATCTGTAAACTCAAGTTCTACTCCATCTATTTCGAATAATTTTTTATATTGTGTTACTAATGAATTTTTTGGT
Organism: uncultured Clostridia bacterium; assembly: GCA_947168035.1. Taxonomy (GTDB): domain Bacteria; phylum Bacillota; class Clostridia; order TANB77; family CAG-508; genus CAG-269. The sequence continues at coordinate 10,902 of CAMVKF010000028.1, forward strand.
TCTAATAATATCTTTTTTAAAGTTTGTTTATCTAATTCTTGTATTGTGGTAATAATTGGAAGTCTTCCGATAAATTCTGGAATTAAACCATATTTTAATAAATCTTGAGGCAAAAGTTCTTCGAATATTTTATATCTATTAACATCATTATTAGATTGAAGTGCTGTACCAAATCCTATTGTTTTTTTACCTGTTCTATCTTTTATAATTTTTTCTAAGCCTTCAAATGCTCCTCCACAAATAAATAAGATGTTTGAGGTATCTATTTGAATAAGTTCTTGATGAGGATGTTTTCTTCCTCCTTGTGGTGGAACTTGTGCTACTGTACCTTCTATTATTTTAAGTAATGCTTGCTGAACACCTTCTCCACTAACATCCCTTGTTATAGATAAGTTTTCAGACTTTCTTGTTATTTTATCTATTTCATCAATATATACTATTCCACGTTCAGCTTTTTCAATATCTCCATCTGCTGCTTGAATAAGTTTTAATAAAATATTTTCAACATCTTCTCCTACATAACCTGCTTCTGTAAGTGTTGTTGCATCTGCTATTGCAAATGGCACTTTTAAAATTCTAGCTAAAGTACTTGCAAGCAATGTTTTTCCGCACCCAGTAGGTCCTAAAATTAAAACATTACTTTTTTGTATTTCAACTTCATCTTTCTTATTTCTAGTTTTTTCTTCATAATTAATTCTCTTATAATGGTTATACACAGCAACTGACAATACTTTTTTTGCATTTTCTTGTCCTATTACATAATCATCCAAGACTTTCTTTATTTCTATAGGGCTTGGTATATTGTCATTTTCTGCTAAAGTATATCTTTCATCTTCTTCTAATAAGCCTTCTTCTTCTAAAACAACTGTACATAAATTAATACATTCATCACAAATATATACTCCTGGTCCTGCAACCATTTTTTTAACACTTGCCTGTGGCTTTCCACAAAAAGAACAATATACTTCTCTAATTTTTTCTTTGTTTTTTGACATAATTTTCTCCTTTTTATCCAAATTAGAGGTCGGTATCCTATTTTAATTTAGATTCCCAACCTCCCTTTTTTAAATCTATTTCCTCTTATATAATATTTCATCAATTAATCCGTATTTTAAAGCTTCTTCTGCAGTCATATAATTATCTCTTTCAGTATCTTTTTGAATTGTTTCTATTGTTTGACCAGTTCTTTCACTTAAAAATTTATTAAGCTTTTCTCTAGTTTTAATTAAATGGTCTGCATGAATTTTAACTTCTGTTGCTTGCCCAGAAATTCCTCCACCACCTATTAATGGTTGGTGTATTAAAATTTCAGCATTAGGTGTTGCATATCTTTTACCTTTTTCTCCAGCTGACAAAAGAGCTGCACCCATACTTGCTGCCATACCTACACAAAAAGTAGCTACTGGACATTTAATATAATTCATAGTATCTATTATTCCCATACCATCAGTAATAGATCCTCCTGGACTATTTATATAAAAGAATATTTCTTTATCTGGATCTTCTGATTCTAAAAATAATAATTGTGCAATTATTAGGCTAGAAGTTGTAGGGTTTACATCTTCACCTAAAAATATAATTCTATCTTTTAATAGTCTTGAAAATATATCATATGAACGTTCACCTCTACTGGTTTGTTCTATTACATATGGTACCAAACTATTTTTTTCTAACATACATTTTCCTCCTTTTTTTGGCGGGTCGTACTTAGGTCCGACCCAAAATATTTTTTTTAAATAATTTTAGAAAATGTTATTTTTTAGCTGTTTTTTTAGTCTCTTTTTTCTCTTTACTATTTGCAATTAAAAATTCTATTGCTTTTTCGCTTTCTATTCCCTGTTTTATGTAATTCTTTACATTTTCATTTTTAATTAGCTCATCTGGTTCTTTTCCGTAATTTGTTGCCATTTCTGCTATTTTTGCATTAATTTCACTTTCTGTTGCTTCAATTTTTTCTGCTTTTATTACAGCTTCTAGTGCTAATCTTGATTTTATAGCTTTTATAGCTTCTGGTTCACACTCTTTTTTAAATTCTTCTTCTGTTTTATTTAGCATTTTTAAATATTGCTCCATTTTTATGCCTTGGTATTGCATTCTGCTTTCCATATCTTTTAGCATATTTTCAACTTCTAATTCTACCATTCCTTCAGGAATTTGAACTTCCATTTCATCTACCAAAGCATTTATTACTGCATCTTCTTTTTCATATTTTTCTCTATCTTTGTTTTGTTTTTCTAATTTTTCTTTTATACTTTGCTTTAATTCTTCAATTGTTTCAAATTCACTAACATCTTTTGCAAATTCATCATCAAGTTCTGGTAATTCTTTTTTCATTATTCCATTTAATTTAACTTTAAATACTGCATCTTTTCCTGCTAGATCTTTTGAAAAATATTCTTTAGGGAATGTTACATTTATATCTTTTTCTTCTCCAATTCCCATTCCTACAACTTGTTCTTCAAATCCTTCTATAAAAGAATGACTACCTAAAACTAAATCATGATTTTCAGCCTTTCCGCCTTCAAATGGTGTACCATCTACAAATCCTTCAAAATTAATATTTGCTGTATCTCCCTCTTTAGCTGCTCTATCATCTACAGTAACTAATCTTGAATTCTTGTCTTGCATTTGTTTTAGCTCTTCTTCTACATTTTCATCTTTTACATTATACTCAATTTTTTCAATTTCTATACCTTTATATTTTCCAAGTTTTACTTCTGGTTTTACACAAACTGTAGCTGTAAAAATAAGGTCTTGTCCTTTTTCCATTTGAACAACATCTATAACAGGTTTAGATACTGCTTCGATTTTATTTTCGCTTATAGCTTTTTCATATTCATCTGGAAGTATTTGATTAAAAGCATCTTCGTAAAAGATTTCTTTTCCATAATATTTTTCTACTATATTTTGTGGAGCTTTACCTTTTCTAAATCCTGGTATATTAAAATATTTTGCATTTTGGAAATATACCTTTTTTATAGCATTTTCAAACTTTTCAGCTTCTATTGTAATTTCAAGTTTTACCTCATTTGCATTTTCTGTTTTTTCTAATTTACAATTCATTAAAATCTTCCTTTCATAATTCATTTTGTACATATTCTCAACCAATACGCTGTTACATTATATCACATTTTTGTAAAAAATCAACAAAATTTTAAAATATTTTCTAAAATGTCTTGTTTTTTATTTCATTTTGTGTTAAACTATGTAAGTCAACTTTTGAGATTAAAACACCGTGGTTTGACATCAACTTAATAAAAAAATCTCTCAAAAGCATTGAAATATATG
>CAMVKF010000029.1 GCA_947168035.1 uncultured Clostridia bacterium
CTTCCATTTGAAGGAAAGCCCGTTATTTTTTATTCAAAACCATTATCTAGTAACTAAATTTCTATTTTTTACCAAAATTGCTTGCAAAATTGGTAAAAATGTAGTAAAATAGAATAAGTTTGAACCTTAAACGTAGCTAAAAATTTTTACACCTAAATTTTTAGCCAGGTTTATGGAGTAAAAAAATAGGAGGTGCAAAAAATGATTTCTAAAGAAGCAAAAGCAAGTATCATTGAAAAATATAAGAGAGATGAAAAAGACACTGGTTCACCAGAAGTACAAATAGCTCTTTTAACACAAAGAATCAATGAATTAACCGAACACTTAAAAGTTCACAAAAAAGATAATCATTCTAGAAGAGGACTTTTAAAAATGGTTGGTAAAAGAAGAAATCTATTAAACTATTTAGCTAGAAAAGATCTAGAAAGATATAGACAAATAGTTGAAAAATTAGGATTAAGAAAATAGTTTGAATAGGGGCATTTTTAAATTCGCCCCTTCATTTTTTAAATTCGAAAAACATTTATGTTCGACAAAAAATTAAATAAAAATAATGCAACCTCATATATAAAAAATTGAAAGGAATGAAAATATGTTTAAAATTTATGAAACAGAGCTAGCAGGAAGAAAACTTGCTATTGAAACAGGAAAAATGGCAAGTTTAGCAAATGGAAATGTTGTAGTAAGGTATGGAGATACAGTTGTTATGGTAAATGTAACAGCTTCTAAAGAACCAAAAGAAGGAATAGACTTTTTCCCATTATCAGTTGATTATGAGGAAAAATTATATTCTGTAGGAAAAATACCTGGTTCATACACAAAAAGAGAGGGTAAACCAAGTGATAAGGCAATTCTAACATCAAGAGCAATTGATAGACCAATTAGACCTTTATTTCCAAAAGACTTTAGAAATGATGTAGTAGTTGTAGCAACAGTACTTTCTGTTGACCAAGATAATTCTCCAGAAGTTGCAGCAATGATAGGTGCATCTTGTGCACTTTCTATTTCAGATATTCCATTTGGAGGACCAACTGCTGCAGTAAATGTTGGTTTAGTAAATGATGAAATAATAATAAACCCAACAGAAGAACAAAGAAAAATAAGTGATTTAAATTTAACAGTTGCAGGAACTAAAGATAAAATTGCAATGATAGAAGCTGGAGCAAATGAAGTTTCAGACGAAAAAATGTTAGAAGCAATAAAAACTGCACATATTGAAATTAAAAAAATATGTGAATTTATTTCAAAAATAAAAGAAGAGATTGGAAAACCAAAATTTGAATATAAATCTTTTGCTGTAAATAGTGATATTTACGAAATGTTATCTAATAAATATAAAGCTGATATGAAAACAGCAGTTACTGAAAAAGATAAACAAGTAAGAGATGAAAATATTGCAAAACTTACTGAAAAAGTAAACCAAGAATACCAAGAACAATTTGGTGAAGAAAAATTTGAAGAAGATAAAACAGCAATTGGAGAGGCTTTATATAAATTAGAGAAAAAAGTTGTAAGAGATATGATCTTTTACGAACATACTCGTGTTGACGGTAGAAGCTTAGATGAAATAAGACCATTATCTTGTGAAGTTGGGTTACTTCCTAGAGTACACGGAAGCGGTCTATTTACAAGAGGATTAACACAAGTAATGTCTATTACAACTCTTGGAATGAAAAGTGAAGAACAAGAATTAGATGGAATAGATACAGAAACTTCGAAAAGATATATGCACCAATATAATTTCCCAGCATATTCAGTAGGAGAAGCAAGAACTTCAAGAGGACCTGGAAGACGTGAAATAGGGCATGGTGCTTTAGCAGAAAAAGCATTAGTTCCAGTACTTCCTTCTATAGAAGAATTTCCATATGCAATAAGAGTTGTATCTGAAATACTTTCTTCAAATGGTTCTACATCACAAGGAAGTATATGTGCAAGTACACTTTCTTTAATGGATGCAGGTGTACCAATAAAAAGACCTGTTGCAGGAATTTCTACAGGCTTAATAACAGACCCAGAAGACGAAAATAATTATGTAATGATGACAGACATTCAAGGTATAGAAGACTTTTTTGGAGATATGGATTTTAAAGTTGGTGGAACTGAAAAGGGAATAACAGCTATACAAGTAGATATAAAAGTAGATGGGCTAAGTTATGATATAATAAAAGAAGCATTTGAAAGAACACATAAAGCCCGTATGTATATATTAAACGAAATAATGCTACCTGTAATTTCTCAGCCAAGAGAAGAAATCTCACCATTTGCACCAAAAATTATAACAACAAAAATTAAAGTAGATAAAATAAAAGATGTTATAGGTACTGGTGGTAAAGTAATAAATAAAATAATAGAAGAAACTGGTGTTAAAATCGATATCGAAGAAGATGGACAAGTATTTATTTATGGTCCAAATAGTGAAAAAGCATATGATGCATTAGACATGATAGAAGATATAGTTCGTGAAATAGAAGTTGGAGGAATTTATTATGGACCAGTAACTAGAACTGTATCATATGGTGCATTTGTAGATTTAGGAAACGGAAAAGAAGGCTTACTTCATATTTCTAAAATTGCAAAAGAACATATAAGAAGATTAGAAGATTACATTGAAGTAGGAGAAAAAGTAACTGTAAAAGTTATAGACATTGACAATCAAGGAAGAATAAACTTGGCTATGAATGAATTAAGAGAAAAGAAAGTTACAGAAAATAACGAGGAGAATAAAGAAGATTCTTGTGAATAAAAGTGAGAGGTCAGAAGTGAGAAGCGAAAAGTGCGACTTCTGACCTTAGGTATCAGAACTCATACTTTATCTCCAGTTTCAAACTTCAAAAAAAGAAATGGAGAAACATATGTCGGTACTGAATTTAGAAACAAAAAGGTATGCAATCAAAATAGAAAATTTTCAAGGACCACTGGATTTGTTATGTAGTTTAATTGAAAAAAATAAAATGGATATATGTGATATAAAATTAGACCAAATAACAGACCAGTATTTAGAATATATAAATAAAGCAAATGAGCTAAATTTGGAGCTAGCAAGCGAATTTGTAGAGCTTGCTTCAACTCTTCTATATATAAAATCTAAAAAATTATTACCTACAAATAATGAAAATGAAGAAGAGATTTCAGAAGATGAATTATTAAGAAGAATAATTGAATACAAAAAATACAAAGATATAGCAATAAAATTAAGGAAGAACTTAGATATATTTTCAAATGTTTTTTATAAAAAAGCTGAAATTATTGAACTTCCTAAGCAACAAATAGAAGAAAAATATGATAAAAATGTAATACCCACAATATACCAAGCTTTATTAGAAAAAAATCAAACCAAGATGAATGAAAATGCAAAAAACATTGAAAAATTAGCAATTACTGAGACTTATAGAGTGGTAGATAAAGTTAAGCAAATGTTTAAAGTATTAATAAAAAATAAAAGCTTTGTATTTAATAAAATGTTTTCAATAAAAAAACTTAATAAACAAGAAGTAGTTACAGCTTTTTCAGGACTTTTAGAATTATCTAGAAGAGATAAAGTTGCTACAGAACAAAATGAACTTTTTGGTGATATAAACGTAATAAGAAAAAATAAAAATTAAAGGGTGGAAGCAATGAAAAATGAAGATTTTTTTGAACTGACAAACCCACAAAAGAGCATATGGTATACTGAAGAAGTCTTTGAAGGGACCACTATTAATAACATTTGCACATCTGCAATAATTTATGAAGATGTAGATATAGATTTATTAAAAAATGCTATTAAAAATGTTGTAATAAAAAATGATAGTTTTAGAATTCGTATTAAATTAAAAAACAATAAAGTAATGCAATCTATCTCAGAATTTGAAAATTTTGAGATAGAGACTTGTTATGTTTCAAATAAAGACGAATTAATAGAAATTCAAAGACAAGAAGCAGCCCATAGATTTAAAATATTAGATTCTAATTTATTTAGGTTTAAAATAGTTGTACTTAAAAAAGAATTTGTATGTGTTATTTTAACAGTTAACCATATAATTTCTGATTCATGGTCAATGGGTGTTACTATTAAAGATATTTTGAAAAATTATAATAGCCTAAAAAATAATGAAATTAATGACACCACATATTTTTCTTATTTAGATTTTATAAAATCAGAACAAGAGTATAAAGAAAGCAATAGGTATGAAGAAGATAAGGCTTTTTGGAATGAAACATATAAAACATTACCAGAACAGGCTGTAATACCAAGTTTGATTATAAATCAAGAAAAAGAACAATCTAATAAAGCAAATAGATATGATGTTTTAATAGATAAAAATATGGTAAATAAATTTTGCGAAAAAAATAAAATTTCAATGTTTAATTTTTTATTTTCTATATTTGCCATTTATATAGGACGTGTATCTAATACAAAAGATTTTGCAATAGGTACACCAATTCTAAACAGAACTAATTTTAAAGAAAAAAGCACAACAGGTATGTTTGTAAACACAGTACCTGTTAGAGTAAATAATATAAATGAAGGTAGTTTAGTTGATTTTATAAAAACAAATGCTACTAAATTTAGAGAGATTTTAAGACACCAAAAGTATTCATATAATACCATATTAAAGGATTTGAGAAAAACAAATAATAATTTACCAAATTTATATAATATAATGATTTCTTACCAAATTACTAAAGCATTTGATAAAACTAAAGGAAATTATTTAACAGATTGGACTTTTAATGGTTATATTTCAGATGATATAGATATTCATATTTGGGATATAAATGACACAGGAAGCATTAAAATAAGTTATGATTATTTAACTCAAAAATACGAATTAGAAGATATGGTGAATATGCACGAAAGAATAATTTATATAATAAACCAAATTTTAAAAAATGAAAAATTATTATTAAGCGAAATTGAGATTTTGACAAAAGAAGAAAAAGAAAAAATTTTGTATGATTTTAATAATACAAAAGTAAAATATAATGAAAAAATAACAATCGCAGAGTTAATTGAAAAACAAGCTCTAAAAACGCCTAATAATATAGCACTTGTATTTGAAAATAAGAGCTTAACATATAAAGAGCTAAATGAAAAAACAAATAGTTTAGCAAGAACTTTAAGAGAAAAAGAACATATAAAGCCAAATGATTTAATAGGAATAATGGTAAATCGTAGTTTAGAGATGATAATAGCAATTATTGCTGTATTAAAATCAGGTGGAGCATATATTCCAATAGACCCTAGTTACCCAGAAAACAGAATAAATTATATGTTAAATAATAGTAATTGCAAAGTTTTATTAACACAAAATAAATTTAGTGAAACCTTAAAATTTAAAAATAAATTATATATTGATTTAGAAAATAAAGAAATATATTCAGTAAATAATAGTAAATTAGAATATGTAAATAAACCAGAAGACCTTTCTTATGTTATTTTTACCTCTGGCTCTACAGGTGCACCAAAGGGAGTGCAATTAACAAATAAGGCCCTATCTAATTTAACAAATTATTGTAATAGATATGTAAAATATCTTAAAGAAAATGAATATAAAACAGTAGTATCAATAACTACAATAAGTTTTGACATATTTATTTTTGAAAGTTTAATATCTCTTTCAAGAGGATTAAAACTAGTAATTGCAAACGAAAATGAGCAAACCTCAATAGTTGCATTAAATAATTTAATCGAAAGAGAAAATGTCCAAATTATTCAAGCAACACCATCTAGAATGAAAATATTTGTTGAAAATTTAAAATTAATACCAACATTAAAAAACCTAAAATATATAACTTTAGCAGGGGAGCAATTACCGCTAGATTTGGTGGAAAAATTAAAACAAATATCAGATGCTACAATTTACAATGGGTATGGACCAAGTGAAACAACAGTTTTTTCTAGCTTAACTGAAGTAGAAAATGACTTTATTACAATTGGAAAACCATTAGATAACACTAAGATGTATATATTAGATGAAAATTTAAATCCTGTACCTTTTGGTGTTCAGGGTGAAATTTACATTGCAGGTGATGGAATATCTAAAGGGTATTTAGGAAATAAAGAAATTACTTTAAAAAGTTTTATTCCAAATCCATTTATTCCAAATACATTTATGTATAAAACAGGAGATTTGGGTAAGTACTTAAAAACAGGGGAAATTATATGTTTAGGGCGTATAGATAACCAAGTTAAAATAAGAGGGCAAAGAATTGAGCTTGAAGAAATAGAAAATAAAATTTGCCAAATACCAGATATAAAAACTGCAATAGTAGTAAAAAAAGTGGACAAGAATCTGCAAGAAACTTTATGTGCTTATTATACTGCAAATGCTGAAATAGAAGCAAATGAAATTCGAGCATTTTTAGAAAAATAGATAATTTTGAATATACTCCAAATGGAAAAATAGATAGAAAAAATCTGCCAGAACCTAAATTTATGAGTGCTAAAAAAGAAGTTATTTTACCTAAAAATACAACAGAAAGTAAATTATTAAAAATTTACCAAAGGGTTTTAAAAATAGATACAATAAGTATGGATGATTCTTTTTACGATTTAGGTGGAGACTCTTTAACAGCAATAAAGATAGAAATTGCAATAAACCAAAGCTTTAATGTAGATATAACTGTAAAAAACATATTTGAGCGTCCTATTTTAAAGGATTTGGCAAAATTTATACTAGATAAGAAAAATAGTATGAAAAATACAGGAATTAAAAGAATAGACAAGGCAGAATTTTACCCTGTATCTTCTAGCCAAAAAAGTATATATTTAGTAAGTAAAATGACAGGCTCAAATGCACTTACATATAACATACCTGGTATTCTAATGTTTGATGGCAAAATAGATGAAAAAAAATTAGAAGAATGTTTAGCGCAGTTGATAAAAAGACATGAGTCTTTAAGAACTTATTTTGAAATAGTTGAAGAAAATATTGTACAAAAAGTAGCTGATAATATCAATTTTAAACTACAAATTGCAGAAAATGAGGAATATAAAAACATAGATAGTATTTTTAAACAATTTGTAAAAGAATTTGATTTATCTAAAGCGCCACTATTTAGAGCAAAGTATGTTAAATTTAAAAATAATAAATCTTGTCTTTTAGTAGATATGCATCACATTATTTCTGATGGAGCAACACTTAATATTTTAACAAAAGAATTATGCAAACTATACGAAAATAAAGAACTAAGGCCATTAAATATTACATATAAAGATTATGCAAGTTACTCAAATAATCTTTTAGAAAATGGAAAGTTAGATAAAGCCCTAAAGTATTGGGAAAAAACATTTGCTGATGAAATACCAGTACTTAATTTACCTACAAATTACCCAAGGCCTGCTGTACAATCTTTTGAAGGTAAAAAAGTATATACAGTAATAGATGAAAAAATGACAAAACAAATTTCAAATACTGCAAAAAATATGCAAATAACACCATTTATGCTACTAATAGCTTGTTATTATATTTTACTTTCAAAATATACTTCACAAGAAGATATAATTATTGGAACACCTTTTTCTGGAAGAACAAATAAAGATATAAATAATTTAGTTGGTATGTTTGTAAACACATTACCATTAAGAAATAAAGTATCAGGTAACCTTTCTTTTAAAGAATTTATACAAAATATAAAAAAAGATTTTCTAGAAACAACAGAAAATCAATATCCATTTGATGAACTAGTTAGCAAATTAAATATAAAAAGAGATACAAGTAGAAATCCACTTTTTGATACAATGTTTATATACCAAAACCGAGGATTTAGGAATTTTAAACTAGGTAGTACAAGTGCAAGTTACTATATTCCAGATACAAATACTTCTAAATATGATTTATCTTTAGAAGCGGTGCCAGAAAAAAATAAAATTAAACTATCTTTTGAATATGCAACAAGTTTATTTAATAAAGACTTTATTACAAATTTATCTAACCACTACATTAATATTGTAAAAACTATTATAGAAAATAACGAAATAAAGATTGATAAAATAGATATGTTGTCAGAAGAAGAAAAGGATATAATTTTAAATAAATTTAATGATACATTTGTTAAATACCCAGATAATAAGACAGTAATACAACTATTTGAGGAACAAGTAAAAAAGACACCTGAGAAAGTAGCAGTAACATTTGAAAAACAACAACTAACATATAGACAATTGAATAATAAAGCAAATAGTTTAGCACAGTTTTTAATAAAAAACGGATTAGAAAAAAATCAAACTATTGGTTTGTTTTTAGATAAATCATTAGAAACAATTATTGCAATTATTGCGACTTTAAAATGTAGTTGTGTATATATGCCTATAGATGTAGAATATCCTTTTGAACGTATACAATATATGGTTCAAGATTCCGAAACAAAATTTATACTTACAATGGAAGAACAAAAAAATAAATTGACCAAATTTGAAAATGTAATTAGCATAGATTTAAATGAAAATGAAATATATAATAATAATATTAAAAATATAAATTTTGACTCTACACCAGAGGATGTAGCATATATAATGTATACATCTGGTTCTACAGGAAGACCAAAAGGAGTTATGGTTTCGAACAAAAACATTGTTAGGTTGGTAAAAAACAATAAATTTATTAATTTTGAAAAAGAAGAGAAAATCTTACAAACAGGGTCAATTGTATTTGATGCAAGTACATTTGAAATTTGGGCTACATTATTAAATGGTTTTGAACTATTTATAATAAAAAAACAAGATTTATTAGATGCTGATAAATTACAAAATTATTTAATAAAAAATAAAATTACTATATTATGGGTAACAGCGCCATTGTTTAATGTATTAAGCGAAAAAAATCCTGAATTGTTTAAAAGTGTTAGAATTTTACTTACAGGAGGAGATGTACTTTCTACTAAACATATTAACCTAGTAAGGCAGAATTGTCCAAATTTAAGTATTATTAATGGATATGGTCCAACAGAGAATACAACCTTTTCTACTTGTTTTAATATAACAAAAAAATATACAAATTCTATACCAATTGGATATCCAATTTCAAATTCAACGTGTTACATAGTTTCTAAAAGTGAACTATTACAACCAATTGGAGTACCAGGAGAATTGTATGTTGGTGGAGATGGTGTAAGTAAAGGATATTTGAAAAATGAAGAAAATACAAGTAAAAAATTTATAAAGAATATATTTGGACAAGGAATATTATATAAAACAGGGGATTTAGCAAAATGGAATGATGATGGTAGTATAGAGTTTATAGGTAGAATAGATAATCAGGTAAAAATTCGTGGATTTAGAGTGGAACTTAATGAGATTAATGTAGCAATAAAAAAAGTAAATAAAATAAAAGATTGTGTTACTTTAGTGAAGGAACAAGATGGAGAAAAATTTTTATGTACATATTTTTCATCAATTAAGAAAATTGAATCTAGTTGGATAAAAGATTATTTAAAAGATTTTTTACCTTATTATGCAATACCAAAAGTATTTATTAGGTTAGATAAGTTACCTCTAAATGTAAATGGAAAGATAGATGTAAAAGCATTACCAGTATTAGATATGATAAGTAATAGTAATAACAATAACTATTATGAACCACAAACAGAACTTCAAAAAAAATTAGTTAAAATTTGGGAAAAAGTTTTAAAAGTAAAAAACATTGGAATTAAAGATAATTTCTTTGATTTAGGTGGAGATTCTCTTTTAGCTATGAGCTTAAATGTGGAGCTAAAAAAATTAACAAATAATATAGAATATCAAGATATTTTTAGGTATCCAACAATTGAGGAATTAGAACAAAAAATACTTTCAAAAAATAATAAACCATTTTTAAGCAAAATTCAAGATTTATCAGAAAGTTTTAACGATATTCTTAAAAACTCAATAAAATTAAGCAGAATTTATAAATACCACCCAAAAGGAATAGTATTAACTGGTGTTACAGGATTTTTAGGAATACATTTATTAGAACAATTTATAAAAAAATATGATGGAAATATTTATTGTATTATAAGAGAGGAAAAAACAAGAACATCAAAAGTAAAGTTACATCAAAAATTAAATTATTATTTTGGAGATAAATATGATGATTTAATAGATAAAAGGATTTTTGCTGTAACAGGAGATATAACAAAACCAGGTTTTGGTTTAGCTCAAGAAGAAATTTTAAATTTAGCAAATTCATGTGATGTATTAATAAACTGTGCAGCAAATGTTGCACATTACGGAAATTATATTGATTTTTATAATACAAATGTACAAGGTGTAAAAAACAGTATAGAATTTTGTAAAAGCGCTAAAATGAAATTATACCATATTTCTACAATGAGTGTTTCAGGGGTAAAACTAGATTACTCTTATCCAGTACTAAAAAAACAAAAGAATATTAAATTTAATGAAGATTGTTTGTATGTTGGTCAAAATTTAGATAATGTATATATATATAGTAAATTTCAAGCAGAACTACAAGTATTAGAAGCAATTAATAGTGGTTTAGATGCATATATAATGCGTATGGGTAACTTAATGCCAAGATTAAAAGATGGTAAATTTCAACAAAATATTTCAAGTAATGCATTTATGAATAGAATAAAATCATTTTGCGAAATAGGGTATATACCTAATTATCTTTTAAAAGAACTTATAGAGTTTACACCTATTGATGTGGCATCAAGAGCTATATTTAAAATAGTAACACACACAAACAATAAAAATAGAATATTTCATTTATATAATCACAATTATGTAAGTGCTAAAAAATTAATTAATAAAGCAAAATCTATGAAGTTTAATATTAATATATTAAATGAAAATCAATTTAAAGCTAATATACAAGAAATATTAAACAATGAGGAAGACAAAAGTAAAATAGAATATATATTAAATGATTTAAATAAGGATTTACATTTAGATTATAAACATGATATAATATCAAAGTCTAATTTCACAGTTAAGTATTTAAGAAAAACATTTTTTAAATGGCCTAAAATATCAAATAAATATTTAAGTAGATTTATAAAATTACTAAAGAAGGAGTAATAGATATGTTAAATTTTAATGATACAACTATAATTGTAGCCTTAACACTTTTAAGTGTATTATTGTTCTTCTTTTTAACTTATTTTGTTAAAAAGAAGAACAAAAGGCAATTAGATAAAATTTTTATAGTAATATTTGTTTTATTTATTCTATGGTTTATAGGTCTTGTTTCAAAAACAGAAACCTAGAAATAGATGCGAAGACAAACGACACATTGTGATTAACTAACAAACACAGCAAGTTGGCCATTACCTGTAATCTTTTTTTTAATGTCACTTATATTTGTAAAGACAAAAATAAGTTTTAAAAAAAGATATTTATTGTTATTTGTTATACCTATGGTGTCTATTCTACTATTATGGACAAACGAATTTCACCATTTGTTTTATTTAGAGTATTCAACAGATTTTGCAAGTACTAAATTTGGAAAGTATTTTAATGTACATTATATTTATACATATGTAATGTTTGGAATTTCGCTAATTGTATTAATACAATATGCAATAAAAAATTCAGGGTTTTTCTCAAGACCTGCATTATTAATTTTCCTTGGGGCACTTATACCTATAGTTACAAATGTTATAGGAATAATAGGTATTATTCCTATGTCAATTTATATAACACCTATAACTTTTACATTTACAGTTTTTTGTTTAATGCTTGCAATGTTTAAGTTTGACCTGCTAAAAGTATCACCAATAGCACTACAAAGAATTGTAGATAGAATATCAGATAGTTATATTGTATTAAACGAAAATAATGAAATATCAGATTTTAATAAAACATTTATAAATACATTTAAAAAAGATGATAGTATTAGAGGAAAAGCATTAATAGATATTTTTGAAGATGAAAATTTAATACTTAAAATTCAAAATAATATTGAAAAAGTAAAAAATAACAACAAAACAGAAAATTTTGAATTATATATAGACTACATAAAAAAATATTTTAACATAGAAATAACCTCAATAATAGCAAAAGATGCATTTTTAGGAATATTAGTCTTGTTTAAAGATGTTACACAACATATTAAAGATATGCAAAACATAGAAAATAACAGAGATTTGCTTATTGAACAAGAACGTTTGGCATCACTAGGGCAAATGATAGGAGGAATTGCCCATAACTTAAAAACACCAATAATGTCTATCTCTGGAGCTGCAGAAGGTATTCAAGATTTAATAAAAGAATATGATTTGTCAATTGATGACCCAGAAGTAAATTCACAAGACCACCACGAAATAGCCAAAGAAATGGATGGTTGGGTAGAAAAAATAAAAACACATACTGAATATATGTCTGATGTAATTTCAGCAGTAAAAGGTCAGGCAGTGGTATTATCTAACGAAGAAAGTATATCATTTACAATACTTGAACTAGTTAAAAGAGTTGATATTCTAATGAAGCATGAATTAAAAAATGCAATTATATATTTAAATATAATAATGAAGGCAAATGAAAACTTAGAAATTAAAGGTGATGTAAATAGTTTGGTACAAATTGTAAATAATATGATTTCAAATTCGATACAGGCTTATAATGGCAAAAAAGAGCAAAATGTTGATTTAATAGTAGAAACAAAAAATAACAATTTACTAATAACAATAAAAGACTATGCTGGAGGATTACCAGAAAAAGTACAGAAAAAACTATTTAAAGAAATGATAACAACAAAAGGTAAAAACGGAACTGGTTTAGGTCTTTATATGTCATATTCAACAATAAAAGCTCGTTTTAGTGGTAATATAACATATAAAACAGAGCAGGGAAAAGGCACAGAATTTACAATAGAAATACCAATTTAAAATTATGAAAGGAAAAAAATTATGTACGAAAATTTTGGTATAAGTGAAAAGTTAGAAAAATTATCAATAGAAGTAGAAGAAGAAATAAGTTCTCAATTTAAGCAAGTAGATAAAATATGTGAAAAAAATTCATTAAAAGTGTTAAGTGCAATGCAAGACAAAAATTTAGCTGGAGTGCATTTACAAACTTCAACAGGGTATGGAATTGATGAATCTGGAAGAAACAAAATAGAACAAATATATAGCGAAATTTTTAAATCAGAAGATGCTTTAGTTAGAAGTCAATTAATTTCGGGCACACATACTCTAGCTGTAACCTTTCAAGGTTTATTAAGACCAGGAGATACAATGCTTTCTATAACAGGGTTGCCTTATGATACTCTTCAAGCTATAATTGGAATAGGAGATAACCCAGGTAAAAGCTCACTTAAATCATTTAACATAAATTATGAGCAAATAGATTTAAAAGATAACAAATTTGACACAGAAAAAATAATAGAGAGAATTTCAAAAAATGACATAAAATTAATAGAAATACAACGTTCAATAGGCTATTCACTAAGAAAAAGTTTAACTTTAGATAAAGTAGAAAACATTATAAAAGAAATTAGAAAAGTAAACAAACAAGTTATAATAATGGTAGATAATTGCTTTTGTGAATTTGTTGAAGAAAAAGAGCCAATTGAAGTTGGAGCTGATATTGCAGTAGGTTCATTAATTAAAAATTTAGGTGCTGGAATTGCAACAAGTGGAGCATATGTTGTAGGTAAAAAAGATTTAATTGAATTGGTTGCAGAAAGATTAACAGGTTTAGGAAAAGAACTAGGACCATCTTTAAACCAAAATACTAACTTTTTAAAAGGACTATTCTTTGCACCAAGTGTAGTAGCAAGCGCTCTAAAAACAGCAATATTTGCAAGTAGGATGTTTGAAAGATTAGGGTATAACGCAAGCCCAAAATATAATGAGCCTAGAGCAGATATAGTACAAAATATTATATTTAACAATAGAGAAAAATTAATAAAATATTGCCAAGGAATACAATTAGGTTCACCAATAGACAGTTTTGTTACACCAGTTCCATGTCCAATGGCAGGTTATGAAGATGATATTATAATGGCAGCAGGAACATTTGTAGAAGGTTCAGGAATAGAGCTAAGCTGTGATGCTCCAATAAGAGAACCATATGTAGCATATATGCAAGGTGGTCTAACTTATGAATATGGAAAAATAGGTGTACTAAAAGCAATTTCCCATTTGGGATAGGTTCTTGTTGGTGACATTGGTGCCGGTTCTTGTT
>CAMVKF010000030.1 GCA_947168035.1 uncultured Clostridia bacterium
GTTATTTTTGTTATAAATGGAGATTTTTTACCATTTGCAAAAGAAATAGTAAAAGACTTGAAAGTGACATGTCATAATATAAAGAGCATTGTAGTAAATATAAATAAGAAAAATACTAATGTTATTTTAGGTAACAAAAATATAAATTTGTTGGGTGAAGGATATATTCAAGACATTTTAGGAAATTATATTTTTAATATTTCTACACTTTCATTTTACCAGGTAAATCCTGTTCAAGCAGAAGCATTATATAATATTGCACTTGAAAATATAGGCATCACAAAAGAGGATGTTGTATTTGATTTATATTGTGGAATTGGAACAATTTCACTTTTTGCATCAGAATTTGCCAAAAAAGTTTATGGTATAGAAATTGTAGAGCAAGCTATAGAAGATGCAAAAGAAAATGCAAAAATGAATGATATTCAAAATGTAGAATTCATTGCAGGAGATACTGAGGTTTTGCTAACTGATTTAATTGAAAATAAAAAAATTTTTCCAGATGTTGTAATTGTTGATCCACCAAGAAGAGGTTTGGATAGAACAACAATTAATAATATTTTAAAAATTAAACCTAAAAAAATATGTTATATTAGTTGCAATCCTGCCACTCTTGTAAGAGATTTGAAGTTATTAGAAGAAAAATATCAAATACACATGATTCAACCTGTGGATATGTTCCCTTTCAGTCATCATATAGAAACAATTGGGATTTTAAACTTGAAAAAACAATGACCTATAAAAATTAGAATTAAAAATAAAAATAATATTGACTTATAAAAAGTATTAATGATATACTTATAAAAGGTTTAATTTTAAAAATTAAATAATTCAAAGCAAATGAATAAGTAAGGAGAGTTTTTATATGTATAATAAAAAAATATTTGTGGTTTTAATAATATTTACAATAGTTTTAATGGTAAATTTACCAATTTCATTAGCAGTGCCAGAAAATGAAACAGTGGAAAATACAACATCAAATTCAGCAAATGAAAATACAAACAAAGAAAATTCAGTTGTGACAACTAGAAATGAAACTCAAAGTAATGTACAAAATCCAGAAGTAGTGCCAACAGAAAATGAAAATAAGGAAAAAGAAGCAACATCAAACGACAAAAAAAATACAAACCCCGAACCTACTAAATCAACTAAGGCATCAACTGAAACAAAAAAGTCAAAAAATGCAAATTTGGGTAATTTAGGATTTACACCAACAGATTTTAAAGGTTTTAAACCTTGGGTAACTAGTTACAATGCTGAAGTAAAAAATGATGTTGAACAAATTACTGTATATGCAACTGTTGCAAATGATTCAAAAAAGGCTAGTATTACTTCAGGAGTAGGAGTTCATAAGTTAAATGAAGGTGACAATAGTATTAATGTTGTTGTAACAGCAGAAGATGGTACTACAAAAACATATACAATAAATGTTAAAAGAGCCAAAGCAGATGAAGGTACTGTTGCTACAACTAATACTGTAAATGAAGAAAGTACTGTAAGTAATAAAATATCAGATTTAAAATCATTACAAGTGGCAGGGTATGTATTAACTCCAAAATTTTCACCAGATGTATATGAGTATAAATTAAACGTAAATCAAGATGTTTCAAATTTAGATGTAAAAGCAGAAGGTACAAACAATAATATAAAAGTAGAAATTGTTGGAAATACTGATTTACAAGATGGTGAAAATACAATATCTATTTTAGTACATAACGAAGAAAAAAATACACATCAAACATATCAAATTATTGTTAACAAAGCTCAACTTAATGCAGAAAATACAAGTACAACATTAAATGATGCTTTAAAGAAGGCTAATTTAATAAGAACAGTATTAATAGGAATAGTTGCTATATTTATCATTGCAGTTATTGTATTTATCGTAAAAAATAAATTAATAAAATATGATGACGAAGATGACGAAGATGAAGAAGATGAAGAAGATGATGAATATGAAGAAGACGACGAAGATTATGATTATGATGATAATGAAACTTTTGACCTAAGTAATGAAGAAGAATTATTTAGAAGAGTAAATAAAGAAGAATTTATGGCAAAAGCAAAAGATTATGATAATGAAGAATTAGATTATAAAGCAGATATTATAAACACTGAAGAGGATGATGAAACAGGAGATGATTATTTCAGTACAGCAAGAAAAAAAGGAAAACATTTTTAGAAGAAAATATATTGCCAAATGATAAAAAATGTAATATAATTGTAACAAAATTGTAATAAACAAAGGGGAATGAGACATTATGTTTAAATTTGGCTGGGGGCAAGATATTGGAATAGACTTAGGTACAGCAACAGTTATAGCCTATGTTAAAGGAAGAGGAATAATTCTTCGTGAGCCATCTGTTGTTGCTGTTGATAATAATACAGGTGAAGTTGTAGCAGTAGGAAATGAAGCAAGGAGAATGCTTGGGAGAACACCAGGAAATATTGTTGCAACAAGACCTTTAAGAGATGGTGTAATATCAGATTATACCGTAACAGAAAAAATGTTAAAATATTTTATAAAAAAGGTTGGAGGAAAATCTTTATTTGCTCCAAGAATTATGATATGTATTCCATCTAGAGTTACAGAAGTAGAAAAAAAAGCTGTAATAGATGCTGCAACAAATGCTCGGTGCTAGAAAGGTATATTTAATAGAAGAGCCAATAGCAGCTGCAATAGGAGCAGGAATAGATATTTCAAAACCATGTGGAAATATGGTGGTAGATATTGGTGGAGGAACAACAGACATAGCTGTAATTTCACTTGGTGGATCTGTTGTAAGTACATCAATAAAAGTTGCAGGAGACAAATTTGATGAATATGTAGCAAAATATATAAAGAAAAAATATAATCTAATCATAGGTGAAAGGACAGCAGAAGAATTAAAACAAACTGTAGGATGTGTTTACCCTAAAATACAGGACAATGAAATGGAAGTTAGAGGTAGAGATTTAAGTACAGGGCTTCCAACTACGATTGTTATTCATTCTAGTGAAATGTTAGAAGCACTTCAAGAGCCTGCTAATATGATAATAGATGCTGTACATTCAGTATTAGAAAAAACACCTCCAGAACTTGCTGCAGATATTAGTGATAAAGGTATATATATGACAGGTGGAGGATGTTTAATAGATGGATTAGATAAGCTTTTGCAAGAAAGAACAGGTATAAATGTTATGATAGCACAGGATACAGTTTCTTGTGTGGCATTAGGTACAGGAAAGGCATTAGATAATCTGGATGCTTTAGATGAAAAATCTCGTAGATAGAGTTATAAGTTGTTTTAAATTACATAGCATATAAAAATGTATAAAAAACAAAATTAAAGCAATAATAAAAATTGAAGGTGAAAAAATGAAAAAATCATTCAAAATTTTTATTATTGCTTTTTTATTATGTTTATTTACTTATATTTGTAAAATAGATAGTATTCCAAATAATTTAATTATTTATAATGGAGAAAAATTAAATATTGGTAATTTTTTAGGTTTAAAATTAGATTTTGCAAATACACTTCTTGCTTCAAATAATCTTGGTAATGATGAAAACAAAGCAGAAACTGTAAATGTAAAATTGTTTAATTTGTTAAATGTAAAACAAATAACAGTAAATAAATTAGATGAAAAAACTGTTATACCAGTTGGAGAAATTTCTGGTTTAAAACTATATACTAATGGAGTATTGGTTGTAGGTATGAGTGAAATAACGTCAGAAGACAACCAAAAGTACAAGCCATATGAAACAACAAAAATAGAAGAAGGGGATAGGATAATAAAAATAAATAATGTACAAATTATGGATACAAATCATTTAATTCAAATTGTAAATGATTCAAAAGGTGAAAAATTAACAATAGAATATATAAAAAACAATGAAAAATATATAGAGGAAATAATCCCTCAAAAGGCTTTAGATAATACTTATAAGCTTGGGTTATGGGTAAGAGATAGTAGTGCAGGTATAGGAACATTAACAATATATGAGCCAAAAACTGGGAATTTTGCAGCACTAGGGCATGGAATAACAGATATAGATACAGGAGATTTAGTTGAAATACAAAATGGAGAGTTTGTAACTGCCAATGTAGTATCAATTGTAAAAGGCAAAAAAGGAAACCCACGGAAAAATTCAAGGAACAATTGATGATGCAAAAACTATAGGAACAATATACAAAAATACTGATTTGGGAATATATGGTAAATTAAATGATATAAGTTCAATAAATATAGATTTATCAAAAGAAGTGAAAGTTGCAAAAAGAAGTGAAATAACTTTAGGTAAAGCAACTGTTTTATGTGGGTTAGATGAAACTAAAATTAAAGAATATGAAATAGAAATTGAAAAAATTTTTATTAATAATGACAAAGATAATAAATCTATGCTAATAAAGGTTAAAGATGAGGATTTAATTAAAAAAACAGGAGGTATAATACAAGGAATGAGTGGTAGCCCAATAATTCAAAATGGAAAATTTATTGGTGCAATAACAAATGTGCTTGTAAACGACCCAACACAAGGCTATGCAGTTTTTGGAGATATAATGGTAAGCCAAATGGAGTAACAAATAGTAATGACTATGCTAAAAAATTCAAAATTTAGATTGAGATTCCATCAGTTATATGATAAAATATGCATATAATTAAATTGGGAGGAATGAAAGTAAAAATGATAGAAATAAAAAATGTAACCAAAAAGTATGGTGAAAAATCTGCCTTAAAAAATATTTCATTTAATATTAATAATGGTGAAATATTTGCATTTATTGGGCACAATGGAGCTGGAAAGACTACTTTAATAAAGTCAATTGTAGGTATTCATGAGTTTGATGAAGGAGATATTTTAATTAATGGTAAATCTATAAAAACTAAGCCAATAGAATGTAAAAAACAGATGGCTTTTGTTCCAGATAACCCTGAATTATATGAGCAAATGAAAGCCATAGATTTTATAAACTTTGTTTGTGATATGTATGAAGTACCACAAAATGTTAGAGAAGAAAATATAAAAAAATATTCTAAAATGTTTGAAATTGAAGACAACTTAAATGATACAATAGATTCATTCTCACATGGTATGAAACAAAAAATTGCTTTAATTTCCGCATTAGCTCATAATCCTGATATATTAATCATGGACGAACCTTTTGTAGGTCTTGACCCAAAAGCAGTATTTGATGTTAAAAAAGTTATGAATGAGATGATAGAGCAAGGTAAAACAATATTTTTCTCAACTCATATTTTAGATGTTGCTGAAAAGCTTTGCTCTAGAGTAGCAATTATAAAAAATGGTGAGTTACTAAAAGTTGGAAGTATGGCAGAAATAAAGGGAGATAAATCTTTAGAAAAGGTTTTCCTTGATTTAGAAGGCTAGGAGGGTATAGTTTGAAAATAATTATTTAATTCTTTTACAAACTATTTGTACTTTTAAGAAAGGAAAGGAATAGAGGTTTTATGAAAAAAATATTTTCACTTATAAAAGCAGTATTAACAGAAGATATGAACTTATTTAAAATAAGTACTAAAAAGAAAAATAATTTTACAAAAATTGTACTACCAATTTTTTTAGCAATAGTTTTAATGGGAACAATGTATGGTTACTCAGAAGCAATAATGGAAGAATTAGAAAAAGTTAATATGGAATTTGTTTTACTTGCGTTATTCGTTTTATTTGTTTCTATTTTAACTATAATTGAAGGTATTTATAAATCGGGAAATTTGCTGTTTAATTGCAAAGATGATAATTTGCTTTTATCATTGCCAATTAAAAAAACAACAGTCCTATTTATAAGAGTTTTTAAATTTTATGTATTTGAATTATTATATAATACATTATTTATATTGCCAGCAATGATAGTATATGGTGTACATATTAAACCTAGTAGTATTTATTACATAGTTTCTTTTATAGGGTTATTATTATTCCCTATTATACCAATACTAATATCAAGTATAATAGGAGTATTTATTACATTTGTTTCATCTCAGTTTAAAGGCAAAAAATTTATTCAAACTATGCTAACATTTATGCTTTTATTAGGAATTTTATATTTTTCTTATAATTTTGAAGGTTTAGTAATAAACATTGCTCAAAAGGCATCTAGTATAAATAATATTATTACTAAAATTTATTACCCTGCAGGAATATATATTGAGTTAATAAAAAATTTTAATATATTTAAGCTTATAGAATTTGTATTTATAAATTTAGGCTTATTTATAGCTACAGTTTTATTAATTGGAAAAATATACTTTAATATTAACTCAAAAACAAAAGCAATTAATATGAAAAAATCAAACAGAAAATATATTATAAAAACTTCTAAGCCTATTCAATCTTTAATAAAAAAGGAATTCAGTAGATTTATTAGTTCAACTGTATTTGTTACAAATGCAGGTTTTGGTTTAGTTTTATATATAGTTGGATGCGTATTTCTAACAATAAAATTTGATAGTATATTAGAAACATTTGTAAATAATGTTCCAAATTTTTCGGTAGAATTTATTAGAGATTGTACTCCATTATTATTTTTTGCATTTGTTTTTATGGCAAGTTTTATGACTTCAATTACAAGTTCTATGATATCATTAGAAGGCAAGTCTATAAATATTTTAAAAAGTCTACCTATAAAGCCACATACGATTATTAAATCAAAAGTATTAACAGCATTACTTATAATGCTTCCATTTATACTAATTGGAGATATAGTTGTATTTATAAAATTTAAGTTTAATGTAATTAGTATGATTTTTATATTAATTGCATCTGTGCTATTTCCACTAGTTTCAGAAACAATTGGAATTATTGTAAATTTAAAATATCCCAGAATGGATGCAAAAAATGATACAGAAGTTGTAAAACAAAGTATGAGTTCTGCAATGAGTGTATTTATTGGTATGGGTCTAATTGGAATAACTATGGCTATTTTATATTTAGCTTTACAAGCCGAAATATCACAGAATTTGATAATGTTTGTACTTATAATTTTATATTCAATATTATATACAGCACTTGAGGTTTTCTTACATAAAACATGTGAGAAGAGTTTTAATAATATATTAGTATAAAAAAAATTTAATACAGATAAAAATATGGAGTTTAAGGAGTGTTTTTATTGAAAGAAATAGATTTAGGAAAGGATAAAATAAATAAGTTATTAATTACTTTTGCAATACCTTGTGTAGTAAGTATGTTAATAAACTCAATTTATAATATTGTTGACCAAATATTTATAGGACAAGGAGTAGGTACTTTAGGAAATGCTGCAACTAATGTTATATTTCCCTTAATAATTGTATTTAATGCAGTTGCAAGCTTAATTGGAAATGGAGCAGCAGCTAATTTATCCCTTAAATTGGGAGAAAAGAATGAAAAAGAAGCTGCTAAAGGAGTTGGACAAGCCTTAATAATAACAATAATTTTTGCTATATTGCTTGGAATGGCATCTTTTATTGCTATGCCTAAATTAGTTATGATATTTGGATGTACAGAAAATGTATATAAATATGCAGTAGAATATGGGAAGATTATTTGTATAGGTGCACCATTTATGATTATTTATTCATCATTGTCAAATATTATTAGAGCTGATGGTTCTCCTAAATATGCAATGAGATTATTAGTAGTTGGTGCAATTATTAATATAATCCTAGACCCAATTTTTATATTTGTATTTAATAAAGGTGTAGCAGGTGGAGCTATAGCTACTGTTATTGGGCAATTTATATCATTCTTACTTGCGTGTTTTTATTTAAAAAACTTTAAATCAGTTAAATTACATAAACAAAGTTTAAAGTTAGATAAAGATGTATTTAGAGTTTTAAGCTTAGGTTTATCATCATTTATAACACAATGTACAATACTTGTTTTATTTGTATTTATGAATAATATGATGACAAAACTTGGTGCTTTATCAAAATATGGAGCTGACATACCATTATCAGTTTATGGTGTAATATCAAAAATAAACAGTATATACATATCAATAGTTTTAGGAGTTTCAATTGGAGCTCAACCAATAATTGGTTTTAACTATGGTGCAGGAAATAAAGAAAGAGTAAAAGAAACAATTAAGAGAGTTCTAATTGTAAACTTTATAATAGGAATATTTTTTAATATTATATTTTTCTTTTTTCCAAAACAATTGGCTGAAATATTTATTAAATCAAGCGACCCAAGCTATGATTTATTTATCGAATTTGCAGTTTTAATGTGTCATTCATTCTTCTTAGTAATGGGGTTGAACGCCTTTGAAATGACAGGAAGCATAACTATACAATCACTTGGTAAAGTTAAAAAGGCAACAGCTTTTTCTTTTATCAGACAAATTATATTACTAATACCTATTTCATTATTTTTATCTTTAGTTTTAAAAAAAGGTATATATGGGATTGCTTATGCGGGATGTATATCAGACGTTGTATGCTTTATAATTGCAATATTTATAGTTAGGTCTGAATTTATAAGTCTGAGTAAAAAAGATTATTCTAACAAAGATAATACTGAAATTAACTCTGCAAATTACGCAGGTGACCATATTGTTGTTACAATTTCAAGAGAATATGCTTCAGGTGGAAGATATGTAGGTAAATTATTAGCAGAAAAATTAGGAATAAATTTTTATGATAAGGAATTAATAGATTTGGCCGCTAAAGAATCTGGTTTGTCTAATACATATATTGAAGAAACAGATGAAAAATCTAGAAAAACAGAAAATGATGATAGAATTTTTATTGCAGAAACTAAAGTTATTAAAAATTTAGCTGAAAAAGAATCATGTGTAATTGTAGGAAGATGTGCAGATTATATTTTAAGAGATAATAAAGATGTTTTAAAAGTTTTCTTATACTCAGATGAAAAAAATAAAATTGAAAGAGCAATTAGGTATTATGGCTTAAATGCAAATAATGCATCTAAAGAAATTGAAAGAATCAATAAAGATAGGGATAAACACTATAAATTTTATACAAATAGAGATTGGAAACAATTTAGTAACTATGATCTAATTATTAATGTAGATGCATTAGGAGTTGAAAAAACAGCAGAATATATTAAATATTGTTTGAAAAATAAGAGATAGGTATTTTGAGTAAAATTATTATATGTGGCTTAAATGGAAGCGAAAAAAAACTTTAAGAAGTATGCTTTAAAATTTAGAATATTATTATAAAATTTGCCAAAAATATATGTATGAAAAAATCATTTTTAATGAAAAATCCAGAATTATTTCAAGGTGAAAGATATTTAAAAGAAAACAAAAATTATTTTGAAGGTTGGTATTTTAAAAACACTAATATCAACGAGACGATATCTTTTATTCCAGGAATAAATGTAGATGAAAAAGAAAAGAAAGCATTTATACAGGTAATTACAAAAGATTCATCATATTTTGTAGATTATAATATTAAGGATTTTAAATATAGTCATAATCCCTTTTATATTAAAATAGGAAATAGTATTTTCTCAAAAGAAAAAATATATGTTGATATTACAGAAAATAATAAGAACCTTAAAATAATTGGTAATATATGTTATTTTGATAGCACAAATATTAATAGAAATTTTTTGAATCCTAATATTATGGGACCATTTTCGTATATTCCTAATATGGAATGTAATCATGCAATACTTTGTATGAAGAATAAAACATCTGGCGTAATACAGTTTAATAATATAGAGATGAATTTTAATAATGGTACAGGGTATATAGAAAAAGACTGGGGATATTCATTTCCTAAAGCATATATTTGGTGTCAAGGAAATGATTTTAAGGAGTCAAATGCAAGTTTTATGGTATCAGTTGCAAATATACCATTTAAGTTCTTTAGTTTTCAAGGATTTATTTGTGTTCTTATAATTGATGGTAGAGAATATAAGTTTACAACTTATAATAATGCAAAATTAATAAAATACAATGTTTTCAATAATTCAATAGATATAACCTTAAAAAAAGGAGAATATTGGCTTAATATAAAATCTGAGTATAGTTCAGAAAATAAACTTCTTGCACCTGTAAAAGGTAAGATGGCAAAAGATATTTTTGAGAGTATAACGTCTTTGATTCATGTTACTTTATTAAAAGGGAAAGATATAGTTTTTGAAAACACAAGTAAAAACTGTGGATTAGAAATTGTGCAGAAATAAAAATTATTATCCTGTAACCTTCCCAGCGCATGTTCATTTTGTCGTTTGTAAAATGTGAGATTTTTCACAAAAGTCCGTTTGACTTTTGTGATTTTTATTGCTATAATACTGGAGTTAATATTACAACAATAGATACGAAGCATGGTTAATTAATATTTCATTATATATGATAGGAGATATAGAAAAGTTATTCTTTTTGTTTTTTATCAAAGGAAGGTATAATATATGGATAAATCGATAATAAAAGAATTAATCATAAAACAGAGTATAAGTTTAGATGATGCAATAGATTATATAAAAGCTAGAATTCAAGACTTAGATGAACAAAGCGAAAAAACATCAATAGGTTATAATATAGAAAATTCGACATATAGTAAATTCATAGGAAGAAATGTCAAAGTAAAAATATCAGCAGATGTATTATCAGCGTCAGGATATAGCATTGCGGATGATTCTTTGAAAGAATCATTATCTATAGCACGTCAATCTTTAAAAAAGTCTTTTATGGTTTTTGATGGTGATGAAAGAATTCCTAATTTAATTTATAGTTGTATAACTGACAAAGGGGTTAATGACATCTCATTAATTTTGGAATGATAGAATCTAATGAATTAATTGGTCTACACGTATATAACATATTAGATTTTCAAGCCAATGCTGTAAGATTATTAATTGATTTATCGAATCCTTATTTTATTGATGAGAAAGGAGAACGAAAAGTAGGAAGCCCAGTTGCTGTTTTAACTAACCAAGAATATAATGATTTAATTAATGGGAAAAAAATCTATAAAGATATGGCTGCATTTTTAAATCGTGCATTTCACTCAAATTTAAAGCCAAGACACTGTACTTATGGATTAGGAACAAGCCGAGTTGACAAAAAAAGAATACTAGACTTTAATCATAAAAAGTATCAAGATTATTTAATGACAAACAAAAATGACATGACAAAGCGATAGATTAATATGATTTAATTTGAAGCTACTTTAATCCATAATATATTTTAAATCCATATCAACCAAAAGTGACTATTGACTAAAAAACAAATGATTTGTATTATAATAACGTATGGAGGTATTTAAATGAAGAAAATAATAAGAAAAACTTTTATAATCTTTGTATTTATATTATTATTAGGAAATAGTATTGTAAACGCAGATATGGGACCAAAACCAAGTATTACTATTCATTTGAAAGGTATGAATACAACTAATTATATAATTGATTTATTAGTTTATGATGAAGAAATAGCAAATCAAATTTCATCAATAGAATCTATACTTGAAAAGAAATCATATTCAAATATTTCTGATATGGCATTATTACGTTATTATAATATAAGTATAAATGATTCTAGTGGAGATGAAAATAGTCTGCCAAGTAAAGAACTAATTAAACTTGCTAAAATAAATGATAATGGCTGGGTTTCTGAAAGTACTAGATGGGGTAAATTCCTTTTAATGAGTAACATTATGGGAAATAGCAAATATGAAAATTATTTTAGATATTTTGGAACTCCAGAAAAATATAAAGTAGTAATTATTAACAATGATACTGGAGAAACTAAAATTACCGATGTTATAAATAGAAAAGATTTTAATAGCCAAATAACAATTGATGTTGAAGATATGAAAGTAACAAATAATATAAATATTGTTCAACATTCGTTTAATAAATATAAAGAAAAAATTATACCTCTATTAATAACATTATTTTTAGAATTAATGATTGCTTTTACTTTTAATTTAAAAAATTGGAAAAACTATATAATAATACTTATCACTAATATTGTAACAAATTTATTATTCCAATTTTTTATTATAAATATTCCAACTAAAATTGAAAAAACTTTTATATTTGGCCAAGGATTGCTTAAATATTATTCTATTTGTTTTTTGATAGGTGAAATAATAGTCTATTTTTTGGAAAGAAAAATATATCTAACTACATTAAAAGATTTAGATAAGAAAAGAATTACAAAATATACACTAGTTGCAAATATTATCACAGCACTATCAACTATATTTGTAAATTCAATTTTTATGTTTTTATTTTAGAAAATAGGGAATATAAATAATTACAATTTTGGAAAAATAAGTATATTTTCTAAAATTGTAATTTTCTATTATTAAAATGATTATTAATACTTTGAAAAATAAATGATGGAGTAACTAATGATAAAAATTTAATTTTATATTGAACTATGAGATAATTGGAATTTACTTTAATAGTATAGGAGAGAATAGGTAATGTAGATATAGAATAGTACAAAATGAAATATACAACATTGCACAAAATCAAAGTTTTGTGCAAAAAGGAATAGGAGTAAAATATAAAATACCTGGTTCAGGTATCCCCTTCAAGTCTTGATACTACTTGCTTACAAGCTCTTAATAGTATCTTTTATTTAGTTATTTTTCTTATAATTTATATTCATTTTATCCATTTTCAGTATTTTCAGTATAACGGCTATTTTTTATTTATACTATATTTAGTATTCATTATTATAATTTTTATTCATTATATTTATATTCTTATATTAGATCCTATATTTTGAACAACAACTTATATTACTTAAATAAAAAAACGCCTTAAAAACGATTTTAGCGATTCGTCTTAAAATAGCCTTATTTTTTAGACAACAAACTATATGGCTAATTTTTAAAAACGGCTTAAAATCGATTCTCGTGCGTCGTTTTTTTAGCAATTTTTGAGCTAAATCCAAGTTGCTGCAATAATTACATGGATTTATATAAATCATTTAAAATTACATATTATTATAATAAATATGTATAAAAATCTTATAATAATTCAATATAAGTTTTATAATATCAAGATATTTGTAATTGTAAAATAAAGTTTTAATCATTTTAGATGATTAGTTTTATGAGAATAATATAAAAATGTCTTAAAAACGATTTTCAGAGGTTTAGATTTATAAAATTATAATTAATTCTG
This sequence comes from uncultured Clostridia bacterium, assembly GCA_947168035.1. Taxonomy (GTDB): domain Bacteria; phylum Bacillota; class Clostridia; order TANB77; family CAG-508; genus CAG-269. The sequence continues at coordinate 13,103 of CAMVKF010000030.1, forward strand.
AAAATATTATAAAAAATTTATCAAATAACAAATGTTCGTTTTTTAGAATTATAAATCGAACATTTAAATTTTAACATTGAACAAATTTAAATTCAAATTTTAAAATTATTTTTCAATTTATCAATTTTATATTTTTAGAATTTATTTTTTTAATATTTTCATTTTTGTAATTTATTTTTTAAAAAATTACAATTCACAATTTCAAAAATCCTCTATTCCCCCCTACTCTATCGTTTTTATCCAACTTGAAATTTTTCTTTATTAGCAGGTATTATATCTATAATGTTATCTCCAAGCATATTTCTTCCTGTTGTTCTTCTATTTTCATATTCTTCAGCTTTTCCGTTTACTTGTTCTGCAAGGCTTGATAATACTTGTTCATAAGTATATTTTAGTTGTGCTAGTTTTTCCCTCTTTTTTTCTTCATCTGATTCTTCAGCATTTAGCATAAATTCAAGATTATAGCTATATAATTCTAAAGATCTTAATAGTAAATCAACTTGTCCATCTAATAAATTAAGTTCTACAGAATGTATAGCTGTTTTGTCAAAACTTGGTCTTGTATCCATTATAATATCCTCCTTTTTAATATCCAACTGCATCTGCCATCATAAAGTTTGCCATAGGGTGTTCTAGCATAGCATCCATAACTTGTTTATTATATAAATGAGTATAAATTTCGGTTGTATCAATTTGAACATGTCCTAAAACTTCTTTTATAGTTTTAATATCTGTGCCATTTCTATACAAAAGGGTAGCACATGTATGCCTTAATGTATGTGTAGCAT
>CAMVKF010000031.1 GCA_947168035.1 uncultured Clostridia bacterium
ATAGTTTGTAAAAGAATTGTGCTTTTGGCTAGGCGGACAAGCAAGAAAGAGCGGAGTGTACTTTTTTAGTACATGAGCATCTTTGAGATAGCAGTCCTTTCAACGCCAAAACGCAATTATTTTCAAACTAATATTCCTTTATTATTTCTTTTGGATTTATATTAATTATTTTATTTTCTAAATTTTCATTTGATTTTATCGATATTTTTATGTAGTTTGATGTGTAGCCTGACCATATTCCGTTTTTTTCTTCCTCAAATAACACTTCTTGAGGCTCGCTTAAGTATTTTTTATTATATGCTTTTTGATTTTCATCTGACAAATTAATTAAAATTTGACTTCTTTTTTCTTTTATTTTCCCATCTATTTGGTTTGGCATACTTGCTGCAACTGTACCTTTTCTTGGAGAATATTTAAATACATGCATTTTATAAAAATTGATTTGTTTTAAAAATTTATATGTTTTTTCAAACTCCTCATCTGTTTCTCCGAGGAAAACCTACTATTATATCTGTTGTTAAATTCGCCTCTTTAAAGTATTTTCTTAAAATTCCGGGTAACATTTACAAATTCCTCACATGTATATTTTCTGTTCATTCTCTTTAATGTTTCATTACATCCACTTTGCAAAGATAGATGAAAATGATTACATACTTTTTCTAGTTTTGAAAGCCTTTGAGCAAATTCTTCTGTTACTAAGCTTGGCTCTAATGAACCAAGCCTTATTCTTTTTATTCCTTCTATTTTATTTAAATCTTCTATTAAATCTATTAATCTATAGCTTTCTTCAAAATCTATTCCATATGAGGCTATGTGTATACCTGTTATTACTATTTCTTGTATCCCTTTTTTGGAAATTTCTTGTACTTCTTTAATTACATTTTGTTTTTTTCTGCTTCTAACTCTACCTCTTGCATATGGTATTAAACAATATGTACAAAAATTATTACATCCATCTTGAATTTTTATTGTTGCTCTTGTTTTTTCTGTAAATGTAATAGCTCCCATCTCAAGAAAATCTTTTTCTTTATTTACATCTATTATTTGTGTACTTGGCTTATGTTCTAGAATAAATTGTTCTACTTTTTTTACGATTTCTTTTTTTTCGCTATTACCTAAAATTATGTCCACTTCTGGCATTTGGCTTAAATTTTCGCTTGACACTTGAACATAGCAACCTACAGCAACAACTATAGCATTTTTATTTTCTTCTTTAACTTTTCTTAAAATTTGCCTTGACTTTCTATCTGCAATATTTGTTACTGTACAAGTATTTACAATTACAATATCAGGATTTTCGTTTTCATTACATAAAATATAGCCATTTTCTTTAAAGTTTTGTGCCATAGCATTTGATTCGTATTGGTTGACTTTACAACCGTAATGTAATTATTGCGACTTTCATTTTTCTTTCCTTTTTTGCGGGCGATTGAAATCGCCCCTACAACGTTTTATATATTATTTGTGCTGGTTTTTTCGGGCGATTGAAATCGCCCCTACGGTGTTTCAAATTTATTTTGTTTTAAATTAATCTTTCTGTTTCTTTTGCAATCATTAATTCTTCGTTTGTTGGTATTACCCATATTTCTACTTTTGATTCTTCTTTAGATACTTTCTTTTCTTCTCCTCTCATGTTGTTTAAATCTGTATCTATTAATACTCCCATAAATTCTAATTGCTCACATATCCATCTTCTAATATTTATTTGGTTTTCTCCAACTCCACCAGTAAATACTATTGCATCTATTCCTCTCATAGCTACTGCATATTTTGCTATATAACTTGCAATATTGTAAGTAAAGCATTGAATTGCAATTTTTGCTCTTTCGTTTTCTCCGTATGAAGCCGCTTCTATTTCTCTAAAGTCTGGTACTAGCCCAGAAATTCCTTGTACTCCTGATTTTTTATTTAATATGCTTTCTACTTCGTCTGCTGTTAGGTTTTCTTTTTTCATTAAAAATGTTACTATTGATGGATCTAAATCACCACATCTTGTAACCATTGGAATTCCTCCGAAGTGGAGTTAACCCCATTGAAGTATCTATTGATTTTCCACCATCTACTGCGCATATTGAAGAACCTTGACCTAAGTGGCATGTTACAATTTTTAAGTCTCTTATGTCTTTATTTGCTATTTCTGCTAATCTATTTGATACATACATATGTGATGTTCCGTGGAATCCATATTTTCTTATTCCATATTTTTTGTAAAATTCATATGGAATTGGGTAAATAAAATGTTCTTTTGGCATTGTTTGATGAAAAGCTGTGTCAAACACTCCAACCATTGGTTTTCCTGGCATTACTTTTTTACAAGCTTCTATTCCCATAATTCCTGCTGGGTTATGAAGTGGTGCTAAATCTGTACATTCTTTTAATACATTTATTACATTTTCATCAATAACTACAGATTCACTTATTTTTTCTCCACCATGAACTAATCTGTGACCAATTGCATTAACTTCATCTAAGCTATCTATTACTTTATATTCGGGGTTTGTTAATTGTTTTAAAGTAAAATCAATTGCTTCTGTATGGTCTAACGCAACATGTTTTATTTCTACTTTTTTTCCACATGCTTTATGTGTAATAAAAGCTTCTTGTTCTCCTATTCTTTCATATTTTCCGTGAGGCTAAAACCTCTTCTGTTTCCATATTAATTAATTGGTATTTTAATGATGAACTACCACAATTTAAAACTAAAATTTTCATTTTTAAAATCCTTCCTTTCTTAAATTATTTACACTAATTTTTATTTATACATCAGAAATAACGTTTTTTGTTTTTCTATTCAAATTACTAATATTTTTATTATTAATTATATTTCCAACTGTCATTTCTGTCGGTATCTCTTCATTATCAAACTCTAAAATATCATTTTTTCCTTTTAATATATGCTTTATCTGTTGCTTTATCATATTGATAGCAACTGTATTTTTCCCTCCCTTAGGAACAATTAAATCAGCATTTTTTTTACTATACTCAACAAATTGCTCGTGCATAGGTTTTACCGTATTGCAATACTGATTAATTACTGAATCTATATTTCTTCCTCTTTCATTTACATCTCTTAACAATCTTCGAATAAATCTTATATCAGGATCTGTATCTACAAATATTTTTATATTCATTAAATCGCTCAATTTTTTATTTTCAAATATTAATATTCCCTCAACTATTATTATAGGTTTTGGTTCAATTTTTACAGTATAGTCTTCTCTATTATGATTTACAAATGAATAAACTGGATGCTCAATTGCATTTCCATTCTTAAGCTGAATAACATGCTTTATTAACATATCTGTATCAAATGCATTAGGATGATCATAGTTTAACTTACTTCTTTCTTCAAAACTTAAATCATCATGTTTTTTATAATAATAATCATGAGATAATATTGCTATCTCATCTGCAAATTCCTTCTGAATATTTTCTGCTAAAGTTGTCTTCCCTGAACCACTACCTCCAGCAATTCCTATAATTATTGATTTCATAATTTAATCTCCTACCTCTATTACTAGCTCATATTAAATAACTAAATAAACAAATTTTATTTTTTTAAATTCTATTGTTAAAAATGTACCAAATTATATGTTTCTTTTGCAATCATTAATTCTTCATTTGTTGGAACAACCCAAACTTTAACTTTAGATGTTGGCTTAGAAATTTCTTTTTCTTCTCCTTTTGTTTCATTTAGTCTTTCATCTAATTCTACTCCTAAAATTCCTAAATAACTACATATGTGTTTTCTGTCTAATACACCTTTTTCGCCAACTCCTGCTTCAAATGTTATTACATCTACTCCACCCATAGCTACTGCCATTTTTGCAATTTCACCTGCTACTTTATAATCAAATACATCTAGTGCTAAACGTGCATGGTGCCCCCCAGAAATACTATCAAATTCAACATCTCTAAAATCAAGAGATATTCTAGAAATTCCATATATTCCAGATTTTTTATTTAAAATATCATCTATTTCGTTTGGAGTTAATTCTTTATGGTCGGTTTTTTCTAAATCTTGAACTCCTTGCATAGGCTTTTCAGATTTTTTTATTAAAGCTGTTACAACTGATGGGTCTAAATCTCCTGAACGTGAACCCATAGGCACTCCGCCTAATGGTGTTAGCCCCATAGTAGTTTCAACAGACTCTCCTCCTTTTATAGCACATAAACTTGCTCCTTGCCCTAAGTGGCAACTAATTATTTTTAAATCTTTTACATCTTTATTTAAAATTTCTGCTATCCTTTGAGAAACATATTCGTGTGAAATTCCATGGAAACCATATTTTCTTATTCCATATTTTTCGTAATATTCATAAGGAATTGGGTAAATATATCTTTCCTTTGGAATTGTTTGGTGAAAAGCTGTATCAAAAACAGCAACCATTTTTATTTGTGGTACTACTCTTTGGCAAGCCCTTATTCCTGCTATTGCATTTGGATTGTGTAATGGTGCTAAGTCTGAACATTCTTCTATTTTTTTAATTACTTCTTCTGTAATTAAAACAGGTTTAGCAAAATTTTCTCCACCATGAACTACTCTTACACCTATTCCTCCAAGCTCATCTAGTGTTTTTATAACCCCATAATGTCTATTTAATATTCTTGCCATAATAAAGCTAATTGCTTCTTCGTGGTTTTTCACTTCGTGTTCAAATCTATGCTTTATTCCTTTAACCTTATGTGTTAGAAATGAGCCTCCTTGTCCAATTCTTTCGTAATTTCCTTTAACTAACATTTCGTTTGTAGCCATATCAATTACTTGATATTTTAATGATGAACTACCGGAATTGATAACTAAAATTTTCATAAAATTCTCCTTTCTTTGTTATTTGCGGGTCGTACAGCGTCCGACCCTTTGCTGGCGGATAAATCCGCCCCTACAGTGCGTTTCAAATTGTTTTGTAATTATATTTATTCTACATCATTTCTTGTAAGTATTCTTGCAGGGGTTTTTCTAATTACTTTAAATAATGGTAATAATCCCACTAATATATTAAATATATATATTAAACATATACTTAACCCAATTGTTTCAAAATTAATTATAAACATTCTATCTGCATATGGTATTTTAGAAATTTGATTAAGAATGTATGACATTAATGCTATTCCTGGTAAACTTGCTATTGTAGTAATTGATAAAATTTCGCCTACAAACATTTTGTATATATCTTGTTTTTTTATTCCAATTGCTCTTAATACTCCTATTTCTTTAATTCTAGATAAAAATGATGACCTCATCATTAAATATATTTCTACAAGTGATATTGCAAGTATACTACCTGCAAATATTACACTGCTTTTTATTCGTTCTTTTGTTTCTTGTATATAGTCTTTTTTAGCTTTTTCATATACATCAATTGTATTTAGATGATACTCATTTTTAAATATGTTTAGCGCTGTTTGCTTGTCTTTTGGGTATACTAAAAAATTTTTAGCTTTAGAAATTATATCATATTTTACAGTGTTTAAATTTACTAAATAATTTTGGCTATTTGTTTTACTTTCATAAAAACCAACAACTGTTAATTGCTTTGAATTTACTTCTGTTTTTATAGTTTTGTTTAATTCTATTTCTTCCTCTTTTGACTTATTAATTATTACTTCATAGTCATTTTCAGGTAATCTACCTTTTGTTATTTTTATATCTTCTAAAAATAAATTATAATCTTTTACAGTTGATTCATCTAAGTCTCCATTTGCAGAAGGCATTTCAAACATAGTTGTAGTTTTGTTGTTTAAAATATTAATAAATAAGTCTTTTTTCACATAAATTGATTCACCTAAATTATCCGAAAAACCTACAATTGTAAATTCTTTCATTCCATCTATTATTAATTTTCTGTTTAATAGTTCGTCTTCGTTTTTAATTCCTGCTTCCTTTAAATTTACGGATGAAAATGGGTCTTTTAGCATTTTTTCTACTATTTTTTTATCTATTGCTAATTCGTAATCATTTTCTGGCATTCTTCCTTTTATAATTGAATTTTCATTTATTTTGTTAATATCTACTAAATAACCATTTAAATAAACACTAATGTTTGAAAGTTGGTAAAAATTGTCCATTTTTATTCTAAAACTTGTATTACCATCACCTGGAATTAAGTAATCTACACAGTCTAAGTTTTCATATTTTAAATAGTTATCTACATTTACCATTCCTACATCTGCTTTTAAATAATTTTTATCCATTGTAACATAATCTGATTCTCTTATATCTGTAATACCTTTAATATTTGCTATACTGTAAATAACAAACATACTAGATAATAAAAAACCAAGTAAAAGTATTTTTCTTAAAACTGTGTAATTTAAAATTTTATTAAATCCATATTTAATTGATTTTAAAATACTATAAATTGAACTATATTTTGGTTTAAAACTTTTATTTATTATTTCATCTAAATTATACTTATGATTTTCGTAAATGCTTTTATCTATTTTTTGGTATTTACCATCTATTAGTTCTATTCCTGAATTTTCATCTATTACTTCAATTTTCTTATTTTGGCCTTTAATGTATATATTACCATTTTTAATTACAAGCTTTATATCTATATTTTCTACATCATCTGAATAAATGTCTAATTTTATATTATCTGCTGTAAGAGTTTTGTTTAATTTCATATCTTGAAGATATATTTTATTATCTACCCTATATTCTAAAGAATCTGTTTCTTCATTTTGGTAATCTTTTATTATATTTCCATCTTCTAATTTAATTATTCTGGTAGCATAAAATTGAGCTAAATCTACCTCGTGTGTTACAAGTAAAACAAGTCTTTGTTTTGATATTGCTTTTATTATATTCATTATTTCTAACGAATTTTTACTATCTAAATTGCCGAGTTGGCTCATCTGCAATTACAATACTTGGATTTTTTACAATTGCCCTTGCTATTGCTACTCTTTGTTTTTCACCACCAGATAGCATTCCTGCAGGTCTATTTCTATACCTATACATATTTACAGCATTTAACACATAGTTTACTCTTTTTTCAATCTCTTTTTTGTTTTTTAGTCCTATCATTTTTAGAGATATTGCCACATTATCAAATACAGACATATTTTCTATTAGCTTATAGTCTTGAAAAATGTAACCAATATTTAAGTTTCTTATTTTATCTACTGTTCCAGCTCTTTTTTGTGTTATTTGTTTGCCATTTATGTATATTTTTCCGTTTGTTTACTTTGTCTAGTCCTCCAATTGCATTTAAAAGAGTAGTTTTACCACTACCGTGATTTTCCTAAAATAGCAACAAGACCTGTACTTTCCATTTCTAAAGTTGTATTTTTAATAATATGAATTTTATTTTTTCCACTATTAAAATATTTATTTACTTTTTCTAATTTAATCAACTTTATATTCATTCCTTTCTTATCATATTTGAAAGTTGCAATTTACTTAGCATTGAAATATTAATATTCCTCATTATATGTACTTATTGCTGTATCTTTAAATATTTGTCTTGAAAATCTTTCAGATATTAATCTTGAAATTACAATAATTATAATATATGTAATTACATATTCTTTTAAATGTAGAAAATTGCTTAATTTTGCTATTCCGCCAATATTTATAAAATTTAGCTTATTAGCATATATAAATAAAATAAGTATCAAATATGATAAAGTAGAATTGGTAAATAATTCTATATCTAAAATTCTTTTAATATTTTTATATGTTGCACCTAACATTCTAAGTGTTGTGTAGTATATATTTCTCGATTTTAAAATTATTTTTATAATCAAGTATGATATGAAAAATAGCGCAAAAATAAGTATAGTCGTTATAATAACTTTTATTATTTTAATTACTCTTTTATAAATTTCTCCCTCTTGTACTTTAAAATCTGTAACTTTTTTTGAGGTTATTCCAATATTCTCTAAATCTAAAATTGTATTTTCTATTTGTTTTGCATCTTTCACAAATATACTTGATTGGTATGATGGCTTATTAAATAGCACATCTAAATCTTCAGGATTAATAAATATAGAATATCTATAATCATCATATTTTCCCTCAGAATTTAGTGTTTTAAAATTAGATTTAGAGTATGTATTTGATATTTCAAGGTTTAGAGTTTCTTCATAATAAATATTGCTTACATTAATGCGTATTTTCTTTCCAATAGCTTTTTCATCTTTAAAAGAATATTTTAGGTCATCATCAATAATTGCTTTTCCTCTTTCAACATTTTTACTTGTTCTAACTGTATATTGCTCATATTTGTCATTAATTAAAATTTGCATTGTGCTAAATCTTGCATTCATATCTTTTCTTAACTTTTCTAAAACACTATGGTACACATAAAACTTTTGACTAAAATTGTTTTTTTCTTTTGTATATTGGATTCCAACAATTTTCAAATTTATTTTTGTTGTTCCTCCTATGTTTACTGTCTCTTCTTCTGCATAACCACCTTCTTGTCCCCAAGTTGAATAAGTTTGATTTAGAATTTCATTTTCAAATTGTTTAAAGTATTCACTTGCATCAGTATCTGTTATGCATAAAATCATTTCATTTTCATTTTCTGGCATTCTTCCTGCATCTAAAGTTCCTTTAAAATTTGCAATATCTAGCATATTGCCATTAAAGCTCATACCCTCTAAAGAAACCATATCTCCAAAAGTATCTGTTCTTGCACTTTTTACATTAATTAGATCTACATTACTTTCTAAAAATATATCATCTTCTACTAAATAATCAATATTATCTAAACTTTTTATTTTAGCATAATCTTCATTTGTAAAATATGTTTTGTCTTTTTTATGTATTAAAAGCCTATTTTCAGATAAATCATTAAAAATTGAACTATACCCATCTTTTTGCGTTTCTTCTTCTGCTACTTGAAAACCAGCATATTCTGCAAGTATACTTGCTCCCATAAATAAAAATACTGCAAATAATAGGCAAAATTTTGCAAAAATATTGAAGGTATTTCTTATACCAAGCCTATATTTATTAAAAAAGCTTAAATTTGTATATTTACTTTCTTTTGGCTTTATTTCTTCTGTAATTTCTTTTTTTACAGTATTTTCTATAATTTTTCCATCATTCATTTTTATTATTCTTGTACAATATTGTTCAACTTGCTCAATATTATGTGTAACTATTATAACAAGTTTATCTTTAGCTACATTTTTTAAAATTTCGATTACTTCATTTGCAGACTTTGAATCCAAATTTCCTGTTGGCTCATCTGCAACAATAATAGGAGTTTCTTTTACAATAGCTCTAGCAATTGCAACTCTTTGTTTTTGTCCACCAGATAGTTTTGAAACTTTTGTATTTCTAAATTTTGTTAACCCTACCTGATCTATTATTTTTAGTACCTTTTTCTTAACTTGATGTTTTTTATACCCATTAAGTAGCATTACAAGTTCAACATTTTGGTAAACTGTATAACTATTTATTAAGTTAAAACTTTGGAATATATTTGCTATATATTTTCTTCTATAATCTTCAAATTCCTTTTTGGTAAAATGGCTAGTTTCTTTACCATTTATAAACATTTCGCCTTCTTCATAACTATCTAAGCCAGAAATTACATTTAAAAGTGTACTTTTTCCACTACCAGAACTACCTGTTATTGCAACAAATTCTCCAATTTTTAGTTCTAAATTTACTTTAGTAAAACCTGAAGCAATAATACCTTTATTATAATAAAATTTTGAAACATTTTCTAATTTTAACATTATGTCCTCCTTTTATTTTGTGCTATTTTGTGATTGAACGGCGGTTATAGCAACAACTCCTGCAATATCTTCGGCTGAACATCCTCTTGATAAATCATTAACTGGCATTGCTATTCCTTGGCAAAGGGGACCATAAGCCTCTGCTTTTGCTAATCTTTGTGTTAGTTTATAACCAATATTGCCTGAATTTAAATCTGGAAATATTAATACATTTGCATTTCCTTCAATTGGACTTCCGTGGTGCTTTTGATTTTGAAATTTCTGGAATAATTGCTGCATCTAATTGTAATTCTCCATCTACACATAAATTAGGTGCTTTTTCTTTTACTAGTTTAGTTGCATCTATTACTTTTTGTGTAAGCTCAGATTTAGCGCTTCCCATTGTTGAATATGAAAGCATTGCAACTTTTGCTTGTTTTCCTACTAAACTTTCAAAACTTTTTGCAGAAGATATAGCAATTTCTGATAATTCTTCTGCTGTAGGGTTTTGGTTTAACCCACTATCTGCAAAAATAAAAGTACCATTTTCCCCATAATTACAATTTGGAACACACATTACAAAAAATGCTGAAACAAGTTTTGTATTTGGTGCTGTTTTTAAAATTTGAAGAGCTGGCCTTAATGTATTTGATGTAGAATGTGCAGCACCTGAAACTAGTCCATCTGCTTCTTTTTCTTTTAGCATCATCATTCCATAATATATAGGCTCATTAATTAAATTTGATGCTTCTTCTAATGTTAAGCCTTTTTCTTTTCTTAATTCGTAAAGTTTTTGAGCATAAAATTCTTTTTTATCTGAAGCTTTAATATCAATAATTTTAGTTTCTTTTAATTCTATGTTGTTTTCCTTTAAGTCTTGTTCTATTTGCTCTTTATTTCCAATTAAAATAATTTTTGCAAAACCTTCTTTTTCTACCATTTCTGTAGCCTTAAGAACTCTTAAATCCTCTGCTTCTGGTAAAATAATTGTCTTAATTTGGTCTTTTGCACGGTTTTTAATTTGTTCAATAAAATTCATAAAAATATCTCCTTTCGAATATGCGGGCGATTGAAATCGCCCCTATAACGTTTCAATATTATTTGTTCAATTTTGTTTATTTGCGGGCGATTGAAATCGCCCCTACAACGTTTCAAATTAATTTGTTGCTATTTGTTTAGATTTGTGCCTTATAAATTCTAAAGATTTGGAAACCTATATTTCCATTTCTCTCTTTTACCCATAAATAGTAATCTTTGTTTATTTCCAATTCTGTAGTAATAACTATTGACTCTGTTCTTCTTGGTACTTCTATTTGTGTATTTTGCTCAGTTTGTGATGCATTTGTTGCATTGGTTGTATTTGTTGTATTTTCGTTTAATGTATTTTCTGTAGTTGTTATGTTCTCCAAAACAACATTACTTGGTATGCTTACATTAACATTATTTTGATTATTATTTACATTTGCTTGATTATTATTTGCATTTGTTGAATTATTCTGTCTATTTTGTTCATCCTCTGTTAAAACAAATTCTTGTGGATTGAAGTTTCCTGTAGTAATTTGCCAACCAATTATATCAATATCTTTATTTAGTGTTATTTTTACATTTTTATTTGTATTTTCATCCCACTCTGCTGAAACAATCATTTGAGTAATTATATTTCCATCTTGAAGCTCATACCTTCCTTCTTGTGGGAAACAGTCAACTAAAATTTCTAATTCTGAAATATTTCCTAAATTATCTTCTGCATAAACCTTATATCTTCCATTTTCTTTAACTGTTCTTGTTGCATTTTCTTTAGACCAGGTTATTTTATCCCAGCTAAATGGACTATCATATAAACCAGATTCTAAATCTTCTGCAGTAACTGTTATAGTTACATAACCTAAAGCTACTGTATCTTTATTTACTGTATATGCAATTTGCGGTGGTTTATTGTCTATTTTATCTATAGTAATTTCTTGTTTTGTAATATTTCCAGCTGTATCTTGTACAAATATAAAGTATTTTCCATTTTCTGTAATTTCATATGTTACATCTAAATTTGGAGTTACAGACTCCAATACTTTCCATTCGTTCTCATTTGGAGATTGTTCATTTTGAGTTATTGCCCAAGATTTTATTCTTATGTTGTCTTCTCCTTTAATTTTTATTTGTTTTAAAACTTCCCAAGTTTCATTTTCATATATAAGCTCTTTTATCGTTGGAGCTTCTTTATCAATATCTGAAATTTTTATATTTAAAAAGTTTGGCATACCATACCCAAAATTTGTATCTTTTCCGTGTTTCTCCTAAATCTATACAAAAATTTCGTAAAAAATTGTATATATCAAGTATTGTAGCATCTTTTGCATATGTTTTTATTAATGCAATTGAAGACACTATATATGCATTAGAATACTGAGGTCCTGACCACCTAGAAACTGTTGAATTTAAATTAAATATTTCTTCAATATCTGTGCTTGGTGCTGCAAAATCTATATATTGACCTTTTCCAGAGTAATCTGTAATATTATTTTCTCTGTCTAAAGAAGCGACTGCAATTGTCATTCCATGGTTTGCAGGAAAATTTTCATCTTGTGAGCTGGAAATACTGCAAAATGGAATGTTTTCTTTAAATGCTTCTTCTAAAACTATATTAATTGCTTCATGTGAATTATTTATTAGCTCATAACAAATTACATCTGAATTTTTTATTCCATAAGAAATTGCCTTTATAATGCTAGAAAGTGACGTATAGCCTTCTTCTGTTACAGTAACTAAAGGCATTAGTTTTATATTTTCTGTTGTAGAATCAACCAAAACTTCTGCAATTCTACTTCCTTGCGGAATTGTTTCTCCTACTTCTTTGTTATTTAAAATAAAATTATAATAGTTTTCATTTATTCTATTATTAAATAACTCATTATTTGTATTTACTCCATAACCAATTGTTGAAATTACTATGTCTTTTGGGTTTCCATTTTCTTTTATAATATCCATATAATTTTTAAGCCCTATTGATGTAACTCCTAGTGAATGGAAATTATTAAGCTCAACTGGTGTTTGTCCATACATTGTTTGGGATATATCGTTTTGTGGCTCATCTATCCATATTTCATCATAGTATATTTTTTCAATGTAATTACTATTTTTGTAATATGAATACATTGCTTTTGTTAATTTTTCTGAATAAAATTGTAATACAAATAAATTATCTGTTAATTTTATTATTTCTTCTCCATCAATTTTTTCTTTTATTTCATTTGTTTTTACTATGATACTTTTTGTTTGATACGGATTTTTTATTGTTATAATATTATCTTTAGATTCTATCTCAAAAACAGAGTTTGAAAGTAAATTTTTCATTTCTTCTTCTGATGAAAAAGCTAACTCTTCCTGCTGCTTCGTTATTCCTAATTCTTCTACAAGTGTTGTACTTGATTCATCTCTTTTAACTTTTTTGTTTGCTAAATCTATTTTTATTTCGGTAAAATAATTTTTGCAGACAATACCATCATCATAAGATATTTCTTTTTTGTGACTAAATTTTACAGCTAAAACAATTCCTATTATAATTAATATAATTCCAACTACAATTCCAACAATTTTTAAAGTTTTTTTCACTTTAGTTCTTGTTTTTCTTCTCAATTTTATTCACTCCAAGTTTTCTTATTTTTTTGTATTTTATCATAAAAAAAATAAAAGTGCAATACACTTTTTTTCAAGTTTAGACACATTGTTACTAGATAATGGTTTTGAATAAAAAATAACGGGCTTTCCTTCAAATGGAA
>CAMVKF010000032.1 GCA_947168035.1 uncultured Clostridia bacterium
TTAGAATTTCTAAAATTACTCCAATCACATTCGAAACTTTTTAAATTATTAATATATCAATGTTTATGTGCTAATAAGTTATAATTTTTACAGCTCCACTACAACATTTACCCCTTCAAAATAGATTTTTTGGTAAGTTTGTTCTTTTAGTTCTTGTGGCAAGTTTTCAGTTTCCCCTTGGTATATTATGTTTCCATCTTGTTTTACAGTTATATTTAATAAACGAAATTCTTTTAATTTCATAATTTTTCATTCCTTACTCTTATTACTTTATATAGAATGAATTATATTTGAATTATTTATAAAATGTCAAGATTATATGAACAGAAATTTAATTTGCAAAAAATAATATTGACATTTTCTTAATTTCAGTATATATAACAGTAATTAGAAAGGAATGTTTTTTTATGAATAAAAGTTATTTAGAAAAATTAGAATATAATAAAATATTAGAAAAACTAGCATCATTTTGTATTACTTTTGTTGGAAAAGAACATGCTTTAAACCTTGTTCCTTCTAATAAAAAAGAAATAGTTCAAAATTTGCTTGCTGAAACAAATGAGGCATTAAGCTTAGTAGAAAAGCTTTGTTCCCCTACATTTTTTGAAATAGAAGATATTTATTTATATATAAAAATACTAGAAAACTCTTCCCCCCTTACACCTAAAGCATTATTAGATATTGCAAATATTTTAGAAAATGCAAAACAATTAAAAACATATTTTTCTCAACTAGAGAATAAAGAAACTTATATGCTAAATAATTATTTTTCTTGTTTATATACAAATGATTCTATTCTGCAAAAATTAAAAAATTCAATAATAGATGAAAACACAATTTCAGATAATGCATCAGCTAAACTTGCAGATATTAGAAGAAAAAAAGTAAAATTAGAACAAAACATAAAAAACTCTCTAAACACAGTAATACATTCTTCTAGATATTCAAAATATATACAAGAAAATGTTATAACTATAAGAAATGATAGATATGTTATACCAGTAAAACAAGAATATAGGTCAGAAATTAAAGGTTTTGTGCACGACTTTTCTTCAAGTGGATCTACTGTTTTTATTGAGCCACTTTCTGTATTTGAACTAAATAATGAATTAAATAATTTAAAAAATGAAGAAAATATAGAAATAGAAAAAATATTATATATTTTAAGTAGTTCGCTTTTTGGCCTAACAAAAGAGCTTGAAACTAATGTAAATACAATTGGAAAACTAGATTTTATTTTTGCAAAAGCAAAATATGCTAAATCTATTAATGCCATTTGCCCAAATATTAATAATACAAAATCTATTAATTTAATAAATGCCGTTCACCCTTTATTAGATGTAAAAAAGGCGGTCCCAATTTCTATTAATATTGGGGACCAATACTCGCTTTTAATAATTACAGGGCCAAATACTGGTGGAAAAACTGTAACTTTAAAAACTGTAGGGCTTTTAGAACTTATGGCATGCTCTCGGAATACTAATTCCTGCAAATGAAAAATCTAGCATTTATGTATTTGATGAAATATTTGCAGATATTGGAGATGACCAAAGTATAGCAGATTCTTTAAGTACATTTTCTAGCCATATTATAAATATTTCTAAAATTCAAGAAAAAGCCTCAAAAGATAGCTTAATTTTGCTTGATGAATTAGGCTCTGGAACTGACCCATTAGAAGGTGCAAGCCTTGCAATTAGCATATTAGAATATTTTAAATCTAAAAATATTTTAACTATTGTTTCTACACATTACCAAGAACTAAAACAATATGCTATTTTAGAAAAGTCAGCCCAAAATGCAAGTGTTGAATTTAACATAGAAACACTTTCTCCAACATATAAATTATTGCTTGGCATTCCTGGAAAAAGTAATGCTTTCGAAATAAGTAAAAAACTTGGTATAAAAAAAGAAATTATAGATAAAGCGATTTCTCTAATGAATAAAAAAGATGTGGATATTGAAACACTTTTAAAAAATATTTATGATGATAAAATTGAAATTGAAAAGAAAAAAGAAGAAATTACCAAAAACCTAAACCAAATAGAGCTTTTAAGAAATAATTTGCAAAAAGATAACGAAGATTTAAAAAAGCAAGAAACAGAATTAATAAATAATGCTAAAATAAAAGCAAGAAGTATTTTACTTGATGCAAAAGATGAAGCAAAGCGCATTATTTCTGAAATAAAAAGAAGCTCAACCGAAACCCCAAATATAAACAAATTAAATACACTTAAAAATAAACTAGATTTTTCTATTAAACAAACCTTACTTACAGATGAAAAAGCACTTGTAATCCCAATAGATAAAAAACAAATAAAAATAGGTACTACTGTATTTGTAACTACACTTTCGCAAAATGGAGTGATTTTATCTAACATAAATAAAAATGATGAAGTACAAATTCAAGTAGGTACAATAAAAACCAAAGTAAATATAAAATATTTAGAAGAACCTAAAAATATAAAAAATGCTTTAAATACATCTACTGTAAGTACATCTTCTAAAATTTCTAAAACTAAAAACCAATCTTCCGAAATAAATATTATTGGTTTAACCGTAGATGAGGCTATTCCAATTGTAGATAAATTTATAGATGATTGTTTCCTATCTCACCTTTCAACAGCACGAATAGTACATGGAAAAGGAACTGGAAAATTAAGGCAAGCTGTGCATTCGTATTTAAAAACAAATAAACATGTAAAGTCTTTTAGAATTGGAACTTTTGGTGAAGGTGAAATGGGAGTAACAGTAATTGAACTAAATTAATAGAAAAAACTATCCTGTTTCACATCTTTTAATTTTTTCAAAGTTGAATTTGACAAATATAAAATAATGTGTTATCATATATTTACAAAATAAATGTATCCTTGTTCTGGTTGTGGATATCATTTTGCTGTATGTGTACCTGTGAATACACATACTTTTTTTTGCCCAAAAAATAGAGTAGGCTGTGAACCCCACTCTATCGACTAAAGCGAACATTCTAAAATTATCATACTATTGAATACATAACTAATAATATTAGTGCACCTATTGTTAATTCTTCTTTTGTGAATTTTTTATCAAACAACTCTATTGCTAGTTTTATTTTTTCCTCAGTTTCCTCATTATTCTCAGCTATTTCTATTGAATAACTATTTATATTCTCATCTTTAGCATTTACCATAAATTTTTTTGGTTCATCAAATTTAGTACCTTCTATTTTTAAATATTTTATTCCTGCAAGTCTTCCTAATTTATTAAAAATACTAACTTTTAAATATTTACCTTCTAAATTATTACTTTCCGTACTAGTTACTGTTCCATAAATTCTTGCATTTACACTAGTTGCTTGTGCTAAATCTACTACCACATTTTCTGGTAATTCTTTAATATTATTTATATTTGAATACGTTGTATTAAGTCCTATATACATCATAAACACTGAAAAAAAATAAAGTGCTATTACCCAAATCGCATATTTTGTAAAATCTTGCAATCTATCCATAAATTCAATTCCTTTCTAATACCATATTTTACTATTTTTACTCTAATTTTCTGAATTGTAATAACATTATACCAAAAAATTCAATTTTTTTCAATACCTCCAGTTTTGTGTACTGATTTTTGTTATTTATTTGTATACAATTAGGTAATAATATCTTTTTGGAGGAAAATATGGATTATTTAAAAATAGAAAAATCTGCAAAAACTAATAAAAGTATGACTCGTACAATAAGAATAAGTGGCGAAACTTTTGATAAAATTTCTGAATTAGCTGAAAAAAATGAAATAAGCTTTAATTGTGTAATTAATCAAATTTTAGTTTATGGTTTAAAACATATAAGTGAATAATTTCCAATTGGGGACGGTCCTTTTTGGTAAATCTTATGTAAACAACGAATACATATTTTGTATTTCGCTTTTTAAAATCTGTATGGTTAGCATCACTATTTAGAGAACCATAAAATTTTAAAAAATGATGTTACGTTAATACAGATTTGTTGTTTACATAAGATTTACCAAAAAGGACCGTCCCCAATTGGAAATTCCAGCTACAACTTTCTTGGTTTTAGTTCTAAATATATTGGTTTTTCGTTTTCAATCATTGTAGGTTTTCCGATGTCCTGGATAAACTATTGTATTATCAGGTAATACCATTAACCTCTCTGTAATTGACCTCATTAGTGCTCTAAAATCTGAGGTTGGAAGGTCTGTTCTTCCCCAAGTGCCGAAAAATAGAGTATCTCCCGTAAATACTAAGTTTTGTTTTTGTAAATATAAAGAACTTCCTCCTTTTGTGTGTCCTGGTGTATGTATTACTCTAAGCTCTAATGTACCTAAATGAATTAAATCATTATCATCTACTCTTGAATCCGCTTCTAACTCTATTTCTGGAAATCCTTCCATAAATTCTGTTAAATTTATTGTTCTATCATTTAACCCTTCTGCATCATCTCTATGTATTAAAACTTTTCCACCTTTTCTTGCTTTTAGCTCATTTACCCCACCTATGTGGTCTCCGTGGCAATGTGTTAAGAATATATATTTTACGTTTCCTTTTAAAATATCTATCATATTACATATTCTATCTACATCTCCTGCGGGGTCAATAACCATAATTTCTTTAGATTCTTGGTCTAAAACTATGTAACAATTTGTAGGGTCACCTATCCATGTATCTATCTTCAATCTCTTTAGTATCACTTTAACACCCATCCCTTTCTTTTATACGTTTAAAAGAAATAACGCTCCGTTTGGAAAAGAATTGGATAAATTTCTAGGCACACAAATGAGAAGAATCCGAGGCGTACTTTGTGTACGCCGCAGGATTTTCGAGTGCAGTGTAACAACGAAATTTGCCAATTATTTTCCAAACCCAGCTATACTTTTTTTCTTTTTACTTCGTATACACTATCCACCTTACGAATTGCTTTTATAATGGTATTGAGCTCTTCTAGGTTTTTGGTTTCCATTGTAATATCAATTGTTGCTATTCTATTTTTATCTGTTTTTGTATTAACTCCAATAATATTTACTTTTGTGTTTGATATAACCTTTACAACATCTGCTAAAAGCCCAATTCTATCATTTGCAAATATTTCTATAACAACATTATATTGAGCTTTATCCTCTGTTTCCCATTTTACATCTATTATTCTATTTTCTTCTTTTAATAAGTCATTTACATTAACACAATCTTTTCTGTGTACAGAAACACCTCTACCTTTTGTAATATAACCTATAATTTCATCTCCAGGAAGTGGATTGCAACATTTAGAAAGTTTTACTAAACAATTATCAATTCCTTTTACAATTATACCATTGCTAGAAGCCTTTGGTTTTTTCTGACTTCTTCTTTTTGATAATTCTTCTAATTTTTCTTCTATATTTTCTTCTTGATTTTCTTTTCTATATTCAATAAGCATTCTTGCTATTACTTTTGTTGCAGTATTTCCACCAAATCCAACTGCTAAATACATCTCATCTAAGTCATTATATTTGTATCTATTTAGCATTGCATTAATATACTCTGTTTTAAATAACTTTTCATAAGGAATTCCTAATCTTTTTACCTCTTTTTCAATTAGTTCTTTTCCTTTTTCAATATTCTCTGCTTTTTTCTCTTTTTTAAACCAACTATTAATTTTAGTTTTAGCAGATGTGCTTTTTACAAATTTTAGCCAGTCCATACTTGGACCTTTTGAATTTTCAGAAGTTATTATTTCTACAATATCTCCATTGTTAAGCTTGGTAATTATTGGCATAATTTTGCTATTTATTTTAGCACCTGTCATATGGTTACCAATCTCTGCGTGAATACTATATGCAAAATCTATAGGAGTTGCATCTTTTGGTAAAACTTTTATTGCACCTCTTGGAGTAAAAACATATACTTCATCTTCAAAAAGCTCTGTTTTTAGTGTTTCTAAAAATTGTTCTGGATCTTGCATTTCTTGTTGCCACTCTAAAGTTTCTCTAAGCCAAGCAAGTTTATCTTCTGTAACTACTACATTTTTCTTTCCTCTACCTAAGAAGTTTGCTTCTTTATATGCCCAATGTGCAGCAATTCCGAATTCTGCAATTTTGTGCATATCCCAAGTACGTATTTGAACCTCAAATGGTGTTCCATTTTCTCCAAGCAAAGTTGTATGTATAGATTGGTACATATTTGGCTTTGGAACAGCTATATAGTCTTTAAATCTTCCAGGCATTGGGTTGTACATTTCGTGCACAACACCTAATGCAGAATAACAGTCTTTTACAGAATTCACAATAATTCTTAATGCAAATAAGTCATATATTTGGTCTAAAGTACAATTATCTCTTTTCATTTTTTTGTATATAGAATATAAGTGTTTTGCACGACCTGTAACATCGGCATCAACTCTTTGTTTTTTTAGCTTTTCACTTATATCTTTCATAATTTTGTCAATAAATTTTAGTCTTTCTTCTTTTTTCTTGTTTATTCCTTCTACTAATTCATAATATTCTGTTGGATATAGATATTTAAAGCTTAAATCTTCAAGTTCTGCTTTTATAGAATAAAGACCTAATCTATTTGCAAGAGGAGCATATAGTTCTATAGTTTCTTTTGAATTTGCAACTTGCCTTTCTTTTGATATATATTTTAATGTTCTCATATTATGTAATCTGTCCGCAAGCTTTATTAGAATTACTCTTATGTCTTTACCCATTGCTAAAAACATTCTTCTATAATTTTCTACTTGCTTTTCTTCTACTGTTGCAAATTGTATTGTACTTAATTTTGTAACACCAGCAACCATTTCAGATATTTCTGTACCAAAAATATCTTCTATGTCTTTTTGTTCAACATCTGTATCTTCCACTATATCATGCAAAAGTGCACTACAAATTGTTTCATCATCCATTCCCATTTCTGCTAAAATGTATGCAACATTAATTGGGTGAACAATATATGGTTCTCCCGAACTTCTCTTTTGGTCTTTATGTTTTTCGTTTGCAAAATTGTAGGCTTTCATAATTAACTTTGTATCTGCTTTTTTTGTTACTTCTCTTTTCTTAGTTATTACATCATATATAGAAATTTGTTTTGAATCACTCATAAAAAAACTCATTCCTTTCTTAAATGAACACACAGTTTGAGTTTGTAAAAGAATTGTGCTTTTGTTTTCAAACTAATTTACACCTTTTTTACATCTTTTAAATTTATTTGTATATTATCTAACCCATTAAATGAATTTATCTCTAAAGTTCCTGCTAAATCAACTCTATCTCCTATTTTAAATTCTTCTGCTAACTCTCCTAAATTAAAGCCTATTGCATCTATGTAATTATTGTTATTGTCCTTTAAAGCTAGCTTTAAGTGCTTACCTTCAGTTAAACTTCTTATTGAATCTATTTTTAAATTTTCAAAAGCAAAACATGGGGTTCTATTTCCCTCTCCAAATGGCTCAAGTAGCTTTAGACTTTCTACATCTTTTTTTGTTATTTCTTTTATATTTACTACTTGTTCAATTTCAATTATTTTTTTCTTTTTTGATTGTTCTATTTTTTTTGCAAAATCTATAATTTTTTCTTTGAATTCTTGAAATTTGCTTTCTTCTATACTTAATCCAACTGCCATACTATGTCCACCAAAACCTACTAATAAGTCTTTACATTTCATTAGGTTTTCATGCAGGTTAAATCCATCAATACTTCTTCCGTGAGCCCTTTCCTATAAGTTCTTCATCTTGAAAAGTAATTAAAATAGATGGTTTATAATATTTTTCTGTAATTTTAGAAGATACAATTCCAATAACACCGATTATGCCAGTTTTTACCTTTTAAAATAATTGCATCATCATTTTCCATATTATTTTGCCTTATCTGCACTTCTGCCTCATTAAATATATTTTTCTCTTCTAGTTGCCTTTTGCTGTTTAATACATTCATTTGTTCTGCTATTTCTCTTGCTCTATTTACATCTTTAGTTAAAAAAAGTTCTAATGCTAAGTGAGCTACACCCATTCTACCACAAGCATTTATTCTTGGCGCTAAACCAAATGCTATTGTATTTGAATCTATTAAATTAAAATTTGTTGTTTTTAATAATTCTTTCAAACCTATATTTTTAGTGCATTTAATAAGTTTTAACCCTAAAGATGTGATAGTTCTATTTTCGTAAATCAAAGGAACAATATCTGCAACAGTTCCAATTGACACTATATCTAGATATTTTAAATATTCTTTTTCTTCTAAATTTAGTTTTATACTAATTGCTTGTATTAGTTTAAATGTTACTCCAACACCTGCAAGTTCCCTAAACTCATATTTATTGTCTTTTCTTTTACAATCTACAACAGCAATTGCTTCTGGAATTTTTTCTCCTGGTTCATGGTGGTCTGTAACTATTGTTTCTATTCCAAGAGACTTTGCAAGTTCTATTTCCTGCACAGATGTAATTCCACAATCTACAGTTACCATAAGTGTGTAATTTTGGCTAGCTATTTTTTCTATCGCTTGGTTATTTAATCCATACCCTTCATTTAATCTATTTGGGATATAATAGTCTACTAATAAGCCCCTATCTTTTAAAAAGCTTATTAAAACAGCTAAACTGGTTACTCCATCTACATCATAATCGCCATAAATTATAACTTTTTCTTTATTTTCAATTGCTTTAATTATTCGATTTGCGGCTTTTTCCATATCTGGCATTTGAAATGGATTATAAAAATCATATCTTGTAGGTGATAAAAATGTTTCTACATTTTCCTTTATTCCCCTGTTTACTAGTATACTTGCTAAAAGTTTGCTTATATTATATTTATTTTGAATGTTAATAACTTCATCTATATTATTGTTTTCGTTATATTGCCATAAGGTTTTCATTGAATTTCCTTTCATAAATTATTAGTTTTCATTTTACTACAATAGAAAAAAAATATCAATGGTTTTTGTGCTTTTTGTTCTTATTCACAAATATAACAATTAATCATACTATAAGTATATATTACTTTTTTTAGTAGATACTAAATAGGAAAGGAATGTGTTTTATTTATGAAAACAATTTGTATAAAAACTAATAATGAAAGTTCTATAGATTATCTACTAAGCCAATTAGAAAAAATTAAGGAAAAAGGTATTTGCGTATCTTCCCATGAGTTTAAGGTTTTTAATAACATTTTTATTCATTTTGATGAGAATAAAATATTATTTTTGTTAACCGAACTTAGCAATATTTTATCATCATTAATTCTTAGAAACTATGAACCTATTATAGCAAAAAAGATTTTTTATAGAAATTTTTTTTATTTTGATAGTTTGGAGCAAAAGGAGATTTTAGAAAAAATAAATCAAGAAATTTCAAACGAGGAATGTTATTCAATTAGAAAGCTGATTTTATTTAATACATTTTATCGATTTTTAGCAAAAGAACACACCCTTTATTTAAAAGGGTTTATTACTTTTAGGTTAGAAAATTATATAAATGAACTCTCTTCTCAAATAGAAACAATAATTAATTCTTATATAGTAGAAAAAGAATATGATGAATTTATATCACTACTAAATTTATATGTGAATACTGAACAAAGCAAAATTGACAGTGTTCGTTTAATTTATAAAAACCAAGAACCAATTTTATTAGACAACAATAATAAACCTATAAAATATGATATTAATTTAACAAATGCTAAATATTTATCTGACATTTCTTTTTCTTCAGATGATGTTATTTTTAATACTTTACTAAATATTATACCTAAAAAAATATATATTCATTTAAATAATAAAGAAAAGAATGAATTTATCAATACTTTAGAACTTATTTTCGAAAATAGAGTGTGTTATTTTTAAACAATTATATATTAAAATAACCTTGACATTGAATAAAAAAAAGGATATATTTTATGTAGTTTTGGAAAGGTATTTTAATAAATAATGTATGATGATCAAACTAATATAAAATCAAAAAAACACCGTAAAAAAAATAAAAAGAAATCTTTTAAACATTTTTTATTTAAAAACTTATTTATTATTTTCTTTATACTGCTTTTCTTATGTATTATATTTCTAAGTTACAGAGCTTATACTTTTAGATTACTCGCTAAAGAAATGTTTAATAATATGCCTTCTTATATTCTAGATTCTAATAATAATGTAATTGCACGGAATAGGCACTCGGAAGAAATAGGCAAAATGTAGAATATGATGATATTCCATCTAGATTAATAGATGCTTATATTTCTATTGAAGACCAACGCTATTTTAATCATTATGGAGTTGATATAAAAAGGACAGGTGCTGCTATTTTATCTTATATTACTCAAAATGGTACATCATCTTTTGGTGGTAGCACAATTACTCAGCAACTAGTAAAAAACTTAACAGGTGATGATTCAAATTCTATTTCAAGAAAAGTTAAAGAATGGTTTTATGCACTAGTCTTAAATTTTAGTTTTTCAAAGAATGAAATTTTGGAAGCATATTTAAATATTATTTATACAGGTCCTAATATATATGGTGTAAAAGAAGCGGCACTTTATTATTTCAACAAAGACTTAAAAGATTTAAGTTTAGCCGAATGCAGCTTTTTAGCTGGTTTAAATATAAGCCCAAATTCTTATAATCCTTTCTCCGAAAAGGAAAATACTGAAAAAATTCAAAAAAGAACAAAAGTAGTTTTAAACAAAATGTTAGAACTTAATTATATTACAAAAGAGGAATATGAAAATGCAATTTTAGAAGTAGAAACAGGATTAAAATTTAAAAAAGGTGATATTAAAACAAATACTACCACCTACTCTGCACAATCATTAGTTAATGAGTTAATTTTAAATTTATCTAAAAAATACCGCATTTCTCAAGATTTTGCAGAAAACTATTATGCACTTTCTGGCAGTAAAATTTATCGCAACCTAAATTTGCAAGAATGATAACTTTATTAAACGTTACAGTTTACTAAGCCCCTATTAAAATCGAATATATTTATCAAATTTCCACTGAACTAAAATTGTAAAAATAAAATAACATAAAATATTTTTTTTAGCATACCATTAAAATATAGAGGTGTTTCAAATGAGGAAATTTCACTTTCTTTTAATTAAGTTAAAGCGAAATACAATTTCTATATTTTTATTAATATTTATGGTATGCTTAATTTTATTTTCTAAAAGTAATATTTTAGCTTCAAAAAATGGGCTTAAACTTTGGGCAAATTCTATTGTTCCTTCATTTTTACCATTTTTTATTGCAACAGAATGCTTGTCTAAAACAAATATGCCATATATTTTCTCTAAGATATTTAACCCTATTATGAAACCATTTTTTAATGTTTCTGGTATAGGAAGTTTTGCTTTAATTATGGGAATTCTTAGTGGCTACCCAGTAGGTGCTAAAATCGCTGTAGATTTTAGGAATAACAACTTATGTTCAAAAGAAGAATGTGAAAGATTGCTTAGCTTTACAAATAATTCTAGTCCTCTGTTTATTATTGGTACTTGTGGAATTTCACTTTTTGGAAGTAATGTAATTGGATTTTTACTTTTTTTTACTCATATTTTAAGTGCACTTACTGTAGGCTTTTTATTTAGATTTTGGAAAAAAGGTACACCAAAATTCAAGATTCCAGTTGCTACAAAAAATGAAAATAAATTGCTAAATATATCTTTAAATAATCTGGGGGAAGTTTTAGCACAAGCAATAAAAAACGCAATTTCATCAACTTTAATGATAGGTGGGTTTATCGTACTTTTTTCAGTAATTATTTCTATTTTAAATAATTCTTACGGAATAACCATAATAGAAAATATTTTTAATCCAATATGCTCGTTTTTTAAGTTACCTTCTCAAATTTCCTCAAGTATTTTTACTGGAATTTTAGAAGTAACAAATGGAATAAATTTAATATCTAGTATTAAATTAAAAAAGATTTCTATAAATATAATTATAACTGCATTTTTGTTAGGATTTGGTGGATTTTCTATTCTACTTCAAGTTCTAAGTATAACAACAAAATCAGATTTATCAATAAAGCCTTACATAATCGGTAAAATCTTGCACGGGCTAATTGCAGCAATATATGTGTTTTTTGCAATGCAAATTTTTCCCACATTAAACCTTGATTTAGTATAAATATCAATTACAGTTCAGCGAACTTTTGCACAAAGTAGCTTCAAAACACCTCTAATTTATAAAGGAGATGATTTTTTGGATAAAGAATCTAACGAAAATTTAAATAATTATAATCCATATACTGCTAACAATAGTTATGAAAATGATATTTATAAAGACCCTATGTTTAATCCTATTGCTCAATATGAGCAGGCATATAGCTATTATAAATATCTTTGTATGCAGATGGATTACAAAATTAAATGTAAGGAATATGAAAAAATGTGCCAAAGATAAAAATCCAGTTGAATTTCAACTGGATTTTTTTAATGACCTTTATTTATAAGAATTTCTACGCAGTTTTTAGTTCTAATCTTAATTTATCAGCAATCATTGCTATAAATTCTGAATTTGTTGGTTTTCCTTTTGCTGCTGAAATTGTATATCCAAAGATATTCTCCATTAAATCTACCTCACCTCTTCCCCATGCAACTTCTATGGCATGGCGAATTGCACGTTCTACTCTACTTGGAGTTGTATCAAACTTTGTGGCAATTCTAGGGTATAAACTTTTTGTTATTTGGTTTATAACATCAATATCGTTTACAACCATCATTATTGCCTCTCTTAAATATTGGTAACCCTTTATATGAGCTGGAACACCAACTCCGTGAATTACATTTGTAACAAGCACTTCTAATTGGTCTTCTTCTTTAGTTGTGTTTACATTTATATAAGGTGTTTTTTTAACTTCCTTTCTTATAATATTATTTGACCCATTTGGTCTGAAGTTTTTAATTTCTCTGATTCTTTGCAATAAAAGCTCAATATCAAATGGTTTAACCACATAATATTCTGCTCCTAAACTAATAGCTTTTCCTGTAATTTTGTCTTGACCCACAGCTGATAACATAATGCAAATTGGCTTTTTATTTAAATTTGTACTATTATTTACTTTTTCTAAAACTCCTAGTCCGTCTAAATGTGGCATAATTACGTCTAATATTGCTACATCTGGTGATTTTTCTCCTATTAAACTTAGTGCTTCAATACCATCTTTTGCAATTCCAATAATTTCCATATCTTCTTGATTTGTAAGATATGTTGCAAGTGTTTTACTAAACTCCTGGTTGTCATCTGCAATTAATACTGTTATTTTTTCTTTCACAGCTTTATCCTCCTAAATATAAATTTAATTGTAAAAATTTTACAATTTTTATTATAATATATAGTCGAAAAAATTGCAATAGATTTTTGGTAATTTTTTCCAGTTTTTTATTTTAATTTTACATTCACAGCTATACTTGCTAGAAGTCCGCGCAAGTGATTAATATATATTTTTAAAATAAGGCGCGTAAGGCGAGCA
>CAMVKF010000033.1 GCA_947168035.1 uncultured Clostridia bacterium
TAGCAGGTATTTTAGTTGTTATAGGGCATACTTTTCCTATTCTATTTGAATTTAAAGGAGGAAAAGGTGTTGCAACATCACTTGGAGTTTTGCTTACAATAAATTGGAAAATAGGTCTAATCTGTTTGATTTTTGCATTAGTTATAATGGCGGCAACTAGAATTGTATCAATAGGTTCAATTGGTGCAGCAATATTATGCCCAATATTAGTACTATTTTTTACAACAAACTTTATAGTCCCTACAAAAGGAATAAAATATTTTGTATTTAGTATAATTTTAGCAGCAATCGTAATTTTTAACCATAGAACAAATATAAAAAGAATAATTGCAGGTACAGAAAATAAACTTAGTTTTAAAAATACTAAAGCTTAATGGCTAGTATGTTTGTTAATAGAAGTATACAACAGGTTATAAAATAAAATATGTAAGATTTTGCTGTAAATCTTATATCTATTATATGAGAAAGGAAGATAATAATATGAAACAAATAGCAGTAATAGGAAGCGGAAGTTGGGGAGTAGCTCTATCTATTCACTTAGCAAAAATAGGACATAAGGTAAAAATTTGGTCATTCTCACAAGAAGAAGCTAATTTAATAAATAATGAAAAGAAATGCAAGTTTTTACCAAATGTGGAGCTTCCAGAAAATATACAATGTTTTACATCTTATGAGGATGTATTAAATGGTGCAGATTTAATTTTACAAGTAACACCATCAAAATTTACAAGAAATATTGTAAAAGAATATAAACAATATGTGGATGTTCAAAACCAACCAATAGTTGTTTGCTCAAAAGGAATAGAAAAACAAACAGCATTAACTTTAGATGAAGTAATTTTACAAGAAATACCAAATGCAAGAGTAGGTGCACTTTCAGGACCTAGCCATGCAGAAGAAGTAGCAATTGCAGTTCCAACAGTTTTGGTAATAGCATCTAAAGATGAACAAATAAAAGAACTTATTCAAGATATATTTATGAATGAATGTATGAGAATATATACTTCAAATGACGTAAAAGGTGTAGAATTAGGTGGAGCTTTAAAAAACATAATAGCATTTTGTAGCCGGAATTGCCGCAGGACTTGGCTATGGAGATAACTCATTTGCAGCATTAATTACAAGAGGACTTGTAGAAATAAGAAAGCTTGGAATGGCTTTAGGCGGTGAAAGAGAAACTTTTTATGGTTTAAGTGGTTTAGGAGATTTAATAGTTACATGTTTAAGTGAGCATTCTAGAAATAGAAGAGCAGGAAAATTGATTGCTCAAGGAAAAACTATTGAAGAAACAAGGCAAGAAGTTGGAATGACTATAGAATCAATAGATAATATTGAAGTTGCAAAAGAATTATCAGATAAATTAAATTTAGAACTTCCAATATTAAATACAGTTTATGATATTTTATATAATAATTTAAATCCAAATGAAGCTGTAAGTATATTAATGACAAGAGGTAAAAAGGAAGAAGATTAAGTATAAAATTATGGAATTTGATATATAATAGTAATATGAAAGGGTGAGCAGTTTGAAAAATAATTACAATTTTGGCTGTGTCAAATTATATTTAAAACGCGGTTACATACACCACGTATGCGCCCTTGCCTTTTAAATATAATTTTCCTTGCCAAAATTTAATTCTTTTCCAAACTGAATAGTGCCTATTAGAAAGGGATGAAATTTAGAATGGATTTTTTTGATAAATTAACTAAAAAAGCAACAGAAACTTATAAAGGAGCTGCTGAAAAAACAAGCAAAATAGCAAAAGAAACAAAACTTAAAATGAAAATAAGTGAAAATAAATCTAAAATAGATGAATTATATAAAGAAATTGGAAAAAAAGTATACCAAAAACATGTAACTAATGATAATAATTGTGTAAAAGATCAAATAGCAGAAGAAATAGCAAAAATAGAAAATCTTTCTAATGAGATTGAAGAATTCCACAACCAAATATTAGAATTATCTAATGCAAAAACATGTGTAAAATGCAAAGAAACAATGGATAAAGAAGCTAAGTTTTGCCCAAAATGTGGAGCAGAGCAACCAGAAATAAAAGAGCCAGAAGCAAAAGAAGTAGAAGTATTAGATGTTGATAATGAGGTAAGTGAAGAAAGCACTGAAAACAATACAGTAGAAAATAACACTCAAGAAGAGGAGTGAACTTTTGCACAAAGTAGCCAAACGCAGGGATTGCACTTTTCTTGTCTCAAAACTTGCAGAAAGAAAACGTCCAATCTAGGCGTGGATTTGGCGGATTTCATTGTACTTACTGAATTGCAACCAAATAATGAATAATTAATAAGGGTATCTTTCAAAAAGATACCTTATTATTTCGTCTGCATTATGCTCAGAAATTTTTACAAATATATTTTTATCTAAACTTATCCACATTTTTATATTAAAAGAATCAAAACTATCTACATAAGCACCAATAATATCAGAAATGTCAATTGGATTATCATATTTCTTTTCCCATTTTAAATTTGAATCTAATTCTAAGTCTGTATCATAATATTTACTTAAAAATCTATTTATTTCACCTTTTTTTTTACTTTGTAAACGTACAACAGCCCTCATAATTCCTCCGAAAATACATCTTCTAATAGGTTACAATTCACAGCTTTTAAGTTTTACTAGTCCTGCCTACGTGATTAATATATAATTTTTAATCGTCCTGCCTATTCTAAAGATTTCGACAAAAGTCCTTACGGACTTTTGGAAATCTTTGAACAGCCCTGCACACCCTGTCCTCATAAAAATTATATATTAATCGACTTCAGCGGACTTCGTGTGATTTCAACTGTGAATAGTAACTCTAGTATATGTAAAATTAAAAAAAATATTCGAAAATGTAGATTTTTTGCAGACCTTGTGTTAAAATATAAAAAGAGTAAATCGATTAGTCGCTGGTAAAAACTTTTGTTTTTACGAGAGGAAAGTCCGGGCTCCACAGAGCAGGGATGCTAGATAACGTCTAGTGAGGGTGACCTTAAGGAAAGTGCAACAGAAAATAACCGCCACTGTAAATTGTAAATTTTTATATTTTATAGTGGTAAGGGTGAAAAGGTGAGGTAAGAGCTTACCGGTTTTATGGTGACATAAAGCGACAGTGTAAACCCCATCCGGAGCAACACTGAATTTAGAATTTATGCTTGCTCGGCATTCTATAAAAGTGGCTTGAGCCATATAGCAATATATGGTCTAGATAAATGGCTAATTTAAATGACAGAACCCGGCTTACAGATTTACTCTTTAAATTTATACATACAAAAGGGAGGATTTGTAAAAATGAAGAATAAAGTAGTACCTATAATGACATTCGTTGCACTGATTTTAATTATTATATTAATTTTTATGGTCTATAAAAATAAAAATACACAAATTAAAGAAGAAAGCCAAAATATTTCAAAACAAGAAAACATTATAAAGGATTATGATATAAAAGAAGAAAATGTTTTAATTTTTAGTGTTCAAAAACCAGAAGAAGAACCTGAAGAACAAGAAGAAAAAAAAGTAGAAGAACAAACAATAGATGCGGCAACTTTAACAAACGAAATTTATAGTTTAAATATGGAAATAGGCACCTTATATATACCAAAAACTGGACTTAGAACATCAATTTACAGTAGTGTTACAGTAGAAAAAATGGAAAAAATGCCATGTTTTTTATATACAACAGGAGGATTAAATAAAACAGGTACAACTTTATTTGTTGGACATAACAGAATGAATGGAAAACTTTTTTCGGAAAATAGAAGGCTTGTAGAAGGGGACGAATTTTATTTTAAAGATTATGAAGGAAATGAACTAAAATATACAATATACTCAAAATTTATAACAACCGAATCAGATACTTCATTTTTAGATGAAACTGTAGAAAAACCTACAATTGCACTTTCTTGTTGTACTGATGAAAATAATGAGAATAGGATTATTATTTTAGGAAAAGCTGAATAAAGTTAAAATTATTTATTATGAGAGGATAGGTGATAACATATGAAAAAAGTATTATTTATTTCAAGTACAGGTGGGCATTTAAATGAATTATTAAGTTTAAGCCCATTATTTGAAAAATATGATTATCACATAATAACAGAAAAAGACAAAACAAATGAATATTTAGAAGACAAATATGAAGGAAAAGTTTCATACTTACCATATGGTACAAGAAGCCATTTAATAAAATACATTTTTATATATTTCTATTTAATATTAAAATCAATATATTTATATTTTAAAATTAAGCCTAAAGTAATAGTTACAACAGGTACACATACTGCTGGACCAATGTGTTATTTAGGCAAGTTATTTGGTTCAAAAATTGTTTACATAGAAACATTTGCAAACATAAACAAAAAAACTGCAACACGGAAAACTAATTTACCCAATAGCAGACTTATTTATAGTTCAGTGGGAGGAAATGCTTAGAATATACCCTAAAGCTGTATATGGTGGGCAAATATTTTAGTAAACAAATATGATTTGTTTAAAAATGTGTAAAGGAGAATAGATAATGATACTTGTACTTTTAGGAACACAAAATAACCAATTTAAAAGACTTCTTGAAGAAATAGAAAAAGCGATAGATAACGGAATAATTAATGAAAGAGTTGTTGTACAGGCAGGATTTACCAAATTTAAAACAGATAAAATGCACATATTTGATATGAAACCAAAAGAAGTAATAGACAATTTAGTAGATGAAGCAAGTTTAATTATTACACATGGTGGAGTTGGCTCAATTATATTAGGGTTAAAAAAGGGTAAAAAAGTAATTGCAGTACCAAGATTACATGAATTTGGAGAACATGTAAATAATCACCAAAGACAGATAATAGATATTTTTTCGAAAAAAGGCTATATAATAGGTCTGCAAAATGTCGAAGATTTAAGCGAAGCATTAGAAGACATAAATGATTTTACTCCAAACAAATATCAAAGTGATAATAAGAAAATGCTAGATATAATAGATAAATTTATAGAGAAATGTTAGAATAGAAGTTAGAGGTTAGAAATCAATTTCCAACCTCTAATGTCTAATTAAATCAATGAAAGGAAATACACATGGAGAATGAGAATTTAACAAGTACCAATTTGGCAGATGAACAAGAAGAAATTTTAGAAACAAGCTTAAGGCCAAAAACATTAAGTGAATATATAGGGCAAAATAAAGTGAAAACAAGTATGAAAATATATATAGAGGCAGCTAAAAAAAGAAAAGAACCATTAGACCACTGCCTTTTTTATGGACCTCCAGGGCTTGGAAAAACAACAATTTCAGGAATAATTGCAAATGAAATGGGTTCGAAAATAAAAATTACTTCAGGTCCTGCAATTGAAAAACCAGGAGATTTAGCAGGCTTACTTACAAGTTTAGAAGAATTTGATGTTTTATTTATAGATGAAATACATAGGCTTTCTAAAACAGTTGAAGAAATTTTATATCCAGCTTTAGAAGATTATTGTTTAGATATTACAATAGGAAAAGGACCAGAAGCTAAATCAATAAGACTTGATTTACCAAAGTTTACTCTAATTGGAGCAACAACTAAAGCAGGTTCACTTACAACACCTTTAAGAGATAGATTTGGAATAGTTGAAAGACTAGAATTATATTCAATAGAAGATTTAAGTACAATTGTTAAACGTTCTAGCAAAATTTTAAAAGTCAAAATAGATAAAGAATCTTGCACAGAGATTGCAAGACGTTCTAGAGGAACTCCAAGAATTGCAAATAGACTTTTAAAAAGAGTAAGGGATTTTGCTCTTGTTTTAGGAGATGGACAAATAAATTTACAAATTACAAAACATGCTCTAAATCAACTTGAAATTGATGAACTAGGTTTAGACGAAATAGATAGAAAAATGCTAAATATGATGATTGTTCAATACAATCGGAAGACCTGTTGGAATAGAGGCATTAGCCGCATCACTTGGAGAAGAAATAGATACAATAGAAGATGTATATGAGCCATATTTATTGCAAATTGGTTTTATTTCAAGAACACCAAGAGGAAGGCAGGTATTGCCACCAGCATACCAGCATTTGGGGTATGATTTTGAAAATTAGAATAAAAAATAAGGTTTGTCAAAATCGAGTATTGCTAGGCAAAAATAATTCAAAAAGCAAGGGAGCATACTTGGAGGTATGTGACCGCATTTTGAATTATTTTTAACAACGCAAGACGAAGATTTTCACAAATCCAGAGGATGGAGATATTTATGAAATTACTAATGCATACCTGCTGTGCACCCTGCAGTGTATACCCAATAGATGAATTAAGAAAAGAAAATATAGAGCCAACTCTTTTTTGGTACAACCCAAATATTCACCCATATAAAGAATACGAGGCAAGGAGAGATTGTTTAAAGGAGTATGCAAAACAAATAAATTTGAATGCTATTTTTGAAGATGAATATGGACTAGATGAATTTTGCAAAAATGTAGCGAATAACTTAAATACAAGATGTATAGACTATTGCTACCCTGTTCGTATGAGAAAAACATTTGAATATGCAAAAGAACACGGATTTGATAGTGTTACAACAACTCTTTTATACAGTATATATCAAAAACATGAATACATAAAAAAACTTTGCGAAGATTTAAGCAAAGAATTTGGAATAGATTTTTTATACAGAGATTTTAGAATAGGCTTTTGGGAAGGGCATAATAAAGCAAAAAACGAACTTAACCTTTATATGCAAAAATATTGTGGATGTGTGTTCTCAGAGGAAAGTAGATATAATAACCCCAATCCACCAAAGCCAGAATTACCAACAGGTTGCGAGTACGAAAGTAGAAGGGCTATATGTGTAAAAAAGATAGAGAACAAAGATGAGTACCTTGACCTATTATTAGATGCAGATCCATCAAAAACTAGTATTGATAAGTATTTAAGCGATTCTGATGTTTATGGATTACAAGTGGATAAAAATATCGTTTCTTTAGCAGTAATTTTACACATTGATAAAAATACATTAGAATTAAAAAATCTAGTTACCAAAGAAGAATATCGAGGAAAAGGTTATGCAAAGAAATTATTAAAGTCTTTATGTGGTAATTATAAGCAGAAATATAATAAGATGTTAGTTGGAACATCAGAGAATAATATTCCGTTCTATGTAAAGCAAGGTTTTGATAAATATGAGAAAACAATAAAAAACTACTTTGTAGATAATTATGATGAAGAAATATGGGATGGAGATTTACAATGTATTGACATGTATTATTATTCAAAAGATTTAAAAAAATGAATGAGGTGTTATAATGATAATTGAGGAAATTGAATTGCCAATTAGTGGAAACAAAAATGATATTGAAAAGATGCTCTTAGAAAATAAATTTGAAATTTTTTATAAAGTTTTAACTATTTCAGATTACTATTTACCAATTAATGAAGACGATTCTAATCATAAAACTTTAAAAGAAAAATGTAAAAGAATAAGATATGTTGAACCTGTTTACAAATTTAAAAATAAATGGCAAGACTACAAAGAATGGATAAAGCATTATGATATAGATGAATGTATAAAGGAAGAAAAAAGTATAATAGATGAGGGATATAAGAAGATATATACAGATATAAAGACAGACTATGTATATAAAAACGTGAAAGAAGATGATATGTATTTTCAAATTCAAGATATAAAAAATGATTGTTTAATGATAGCTTATGATAATAAAAAATACTATAACTTAGAGAGTGAAGAACAAAGAAAATTATTAATACAAGATGTAATAAAATATGGTATAAAAATTTTAAGTGAAGATAACATTGATAGATTTAAGTTAATTGGTCAAACTTTATCAATAAAAGAAATAATTGATATTATGGAAAATGAAATAGAAAAAATATTAAACTGAAAGGAGTATTTGATTGAAAAGTGAATTAAAAAATAAAGATAATTTTATTATATATACTACTGATGACAATAACATAGATGTAGAAGTTTATTTAGAGGATGAAAATCTGTGGATGACACAGGATCAAATAAGTAGATTATTTGATAAAGCAAAATCTACTATAAATGAACATATAAAAAACATTTATGAAGAAAATGAATTAAAAGAGGAATTTACTATGAGAAAATTCGGAAATTCCGAATTTTCTACAAAACCAACAAATTACTATAATTTAGAGATGATAATTGCTATTGGATATAGAGTAAAATCAGTTCGTGGAACTCAATTTAGAATCTGGGCAAATGGAATACTAAAAGAATATCTCACAAAAGGATATAACTTAAATGTTAAGCGCTTTAAAAATGAAGGTGGACGGAGTGTACTTTGAAGAAGTACTTGAAAAAATAAGAGATATTCGATCTTCTGAAAAAGTATTTTGGAGAAAAATTTTAGATATTTATGCAACTAGTGTAGATTATGATGCTAAAGAAGAAATTACAAAAGAATTCTTTAGAACAGTTCAAAACAAAATGCATTATGCAACACATGGAAATACAGCTGCAGAAGTGATATTTAATAGAGTAGATAGCAAAAAAGAAAATATAGGGCTAACGAATTTTAAGGGTTCAGTTCCGACTAAAGCTGAAGCGGAAGTAGCAAAAAATTATTTAACTTTAGAAGAATTAGATTTTTTAAACAAATTAGTTACGGCATATTTAGATGTTGCTGAAGTTAATGCATTAAGAATGCATGCAATGACAATGAGTGACTGGGTAAAAGAATTAGATAGTTTTTTAACAATGACACATAATGATATTTTAAATAATAAAGGTACAATATCTCATGAAAAAGCATTAGAAAAAGCACATAAAGAATATGATAAATATATGAAATCGCATTTAACTCAAGCTGAAAAAGATTATCTAGAAATAATGGGAGAAGACATAAAAAAATTAAAATAATACCAGGAGGTTATATATTATAACCGCAGTTTTTCGAAAATGCTTAAAAATAAGGACTTTTATAAAATCAGAAAAATAGTTCAACACTAATACTTATAAAGCTTTAAAAGTATAAAAGACCTACAACCAAAAGAACTTTATGAATTTATCATAATTAAGAATTACATACACAAATTCGTGCGGTTAAATACGAAAAGTTAAGAAGAGGACAGGTATTATTACCACAAAAAGGATAAACCTAATTTACCTAAATAGAAAATAAGTAGCTGAGCAGGTTATAGAGTAAAATCAGTTCGTGGAACTCAATTTAGGATTTGGGCAAATAAACTTATAAAAAATAAACAAAGGGGTAGGAGAATTTATGATTATATATATTTTATTATTAATTGTAGGGTTTATTATTTTAATAAAAGGCGCAGATATATTTGTTGATGGTGCATCTAGTGTAGCAGGGAACTTTAAGGTTTCAAAAATGCTAATTGGATTAACAATTGTTGCATTTGGGACAAGTGCACCTGAATTTGCTGTAAGTGTTAAGTCATTAATAAATGGCAGTGGAGATATGGTTTTAGGAAATGTTATTGGTAGTAATATTCTAAATATTGTTCTAATACTTGGGTTATCTGCTTTGTTTCATTCTCTAAATGTAAAAGATAGCACTGTAAAAAAAGAACTTCCTATTACATTGCTAATGACTACTATATTTTCTGTTTTATTATCAGACAAGTTGTTTGATAATTTTAATACTAATACTTTTACAAGAAGTGATGGAATAATTATTGTACTTTTCTTTTTGGTATTTATTTATTATTTAATTAAAATGGCTAAAAATAAAATTGAAATTGACCAAGAAGAAAAATATATGTCTATGAAAAAAGCATTTGTATTTACAATAATAGGGATGATAGGAATAGTTTTTGGAAGTAACCTAGTTGTAGAAAATGCTGCATCTCTTGCAAAAGCAATTGGAATAAGTGAAAAAATGGTTGCATTAACAATTGTAGCACTTGGAACATCGCTTCCAGAGCTTGTTACATCAATAACAGCCACAAGAAAAGGAGAGTATGACATAGCAATAGGAAATGTAGTTGGAAGTAACATATTTAATATTGGTATGGTTATTGGTATACCAATAGCAATTTTTGGAGGTATTAATCAAATAACAATTAATTATATAGATTTAATTGTTATGATTATAAGTGCATTGCTTTTATTTATCTTTTCTTGGAAAGATAGAAAAATAGATAAAACAGAAGGAATTATATTTTTAATAATATTTGTAAGCTATTATAGTTATGTAATTTATAAAGGATAAATGGGGTTTTATTAAATAATATTAAATATAATAAGTAATGTGAAAAATTGTAATAGATAAAAAAGGAGAAAGTATATGTTTAAGAATTATAATGAACTAATTCAGATGCTAGAGGATGGACAAGATATTATAACAATTAGAGATGAAAGATTAGCATATTTAGAATCAGAAGAATATAAGAGAACCTTAAGTCCTCGTATAAATTCGCAAAATGATGAAGTTGTTTTACTTTTAAATGGTTTTATAACAAAAGATGAAGTAATGCGGATTCAACGATTCAAAAAGTGAATATCATAAAACATCATATTTAATAGATGATATCGAAATATATTCAGATATATTAGAAATACTAAAAAGTGGTGGAACGATAGTGGATATAGCAAACTATATTCTACAATATTTTAAATATAGCCAAGATGCAAAATATTTAAAACTTCTTGAGTGGTTAAAAGAGGAAGAAAAAAGAAAAATTGAAGAAGAGGAAAGGGATAAATCTGTTGATGAAAAAGAAGAACTTTTAAATGATGTTTTAAGAGGTGAAATAGGTAGGATAATAAATGATTATTTAGCATTTAAAAGAATGAAACCCGATTTAACCCAAGAAGATTACATAAATTATAGAAAGAAATTAAAATCTGAAAAATTTGAAGAGCTTAGTGAGGAGGAAGTAGAATATGTAGTTTGGTTAAACGATAATCACAAAAAAATATTTCAATCTCCAATAAACATAAAAGATATAAAAGGATTAGGAGTTGGAAAGTGTACAGAACATTCTATTTTAAGCCAAAATATATTATCTTTCTTAGGAGATAATATGTATTTGATTAGCGTAAGAATAGTTGATTTTGATAATAAAGAGGTATTACATGATTTAAATATTATGGAACGATCTGGACATTATATAATATGGGATATTCTTAATCATATAACACAAGAAATAGAATCTCAAGGAATACAAGAACCAAGAAATTTATTACAATTTGGAAAAATTGTTGCTACTGAAAAGATGACTATAATATCTTATTTTGATGAAAAAGAGGATTTAAAAGAATTAGCTGATGCTGGAAAGTTCTTTAGGGCAGATGCGTTAACTTATTTAGATAGATTACTAATATATAAAGAGTTACGTCAATTAGATAGGTAGAAATATTTAAAATCGAGAGAATCTTTAAGAAAGGAAAATTACAAGATATGGAAAATAATTATAGTAAGGCATTAAAAGAGGTTTATATACTTTTACAACATGTTGAAAAAGAAACTAAAAACAAAATACCAAAAGATATGCAAGAATTAATAGAAAAAAATATGGATAAAGAATACATTTTTAAATTTAATGAAGGTGCAAGTTTATCAGAACAGAAATTTTCTAATGAAGCATTAGGTTTAATATCAGTTCTATATAGTAAATACATATGCAATGAAGAAGAAAGAAAAAAATGGAATGAATTTGATAAATTTTATAACGATAAAATGAAAGAATTAAAAAAGAAAAAATAGTAAAATATTTGATAACATCTTAATATCTAGGAGGTTATGATTAAAAAGTTATATGATACCTGCAATATGGAATGAGAAAAGCTATAAAAATTTTGTAGAAAATTTAATTGAACAAAAAGATAGTAAATATAAAGAATTTCATAGTTCACTTGTATTAGAATCAAAAATTTTACATTAATATGGCAGAAGCTTGGCTTATATGTGAGCTATATATAAAATACCCTAAAGAAACAAAAGCCTTTATAAAAAACAATAACTTAAATAAATTTACTCAAAACAAAGCAATTAGCAAAATTCATGATTCATATAGGGTAAGTAAAGAAGAAAAGGAATTGTTAAGTAATTATAAAAAATAAAATTGGACAAGAGAAGCTCTCTTGTCTAATTTAAATTTATTTTTTTTATTAATTGTTGATTTTAAATGATGAATATTATAAAATATATAACATAATTAGCAAAGTGAAATATTAATCAATTTGTTCAAAGAAAGGAATGAAAAAAATGAATGAATATATTAATTTGACACTAGAAAATATTGAAAAAGAACATATATGTTGTGCAATAGGAGACCCTAAGCATCAAGCAGGAGTTGAAAGAAAAAAAGAATGGATAAAAAATAAATTAAAAGATGGACATGTATTTAGAAGGTTGAATGCAAGAGGAAAGATATTTATTGAATATGAACCAATAGAAACAGCTTGGGTTCCTATTAGTGGGAAAAATTATGAATATATTTATTGCTTATGGGTAGCAGGTAGTTTTAAAAATAAGGGAATAGGTAAAGAATTGTTGCAATATGCAATAGAAGATGCAAAAGAAAAAGGAAAGAGTGGTATTTGTACATTAGTTTCTAAAAAGAAAAAGCCATTTTTAGGAGAAAAGAAATTTTTTGAACATTTTGGATTTACAGTTGTAGATTCAATTTCTGAATATGAATTAATGGCACTAAAATTTGATGAGGCTGAAACACCTAAATTTAATGAAAAAGCAAAAAATATGAAGATAGATAATCAAGAGTTTACTATTTATTATAGTAATGAATGTCCTTATGTAGAATATGAAGTACAAGAATTATCTGATTATGCAAAAGACAAGAATATAAAGCTAAATTTTATAAAAATAGATTCACTTGAAAAAGCAAAAAATGCACCTTGCATATTTAATAATTGGGCTAACTTTTATAGGGGTGAATTTATATCTAATACCATCTTAAATGCAAACGCATTAGAGAAATTATTAAGTTAATAAAATTGTAATCAGCAAAGGAAAATAGAGAGCTTGGGGGTTAAAAGAAAAGAGGAATTTGATTTGAAAGATAAAAAAATATTAAATTATTTATTAATTATTATATCGATTTGTTTTGCTATGCCTTCAATAGTGTTTTTAGTTAATAATAAAACAGTATTAAATTTTGATGGAGAATTAGAATTTTGTTTTTTATTAACTAAAAATATAAATAGG
>CAMVKF010000034.1 GCA_947168035.1 uncultured Clostridia bacterium
GAGCCGAGATTTTTCGAAAAATATTTATATATTAATCTCGTAGGCAGGACTATTAGGACCTGAGGACCGTGAACTGTAACTATTGTATCAGTTATTTGTAAATTTTTCGTAAATTCTATTGAAAAAAAATATATTTATTGTTATTATATAGAAGACAGAGTATAAAAAACAAAGGAGATTTTAAAAATGATAGAATTTAGGAATGTCACAAAAGTATATGATACTGGAACAAAAGCTGTAAATAAAGCAAATTTTTTGATAGAAAAAGGGGAATTCTGCTTTTTAGTTGGAACATCTCGGAAGTGGAAAATCTACTTTAATAAAATTAATTTTAAAAGAAGAAGAACCAACATCAGGTAATATAATTATTAATGGAAAAGATACAACATATTTAAAACCAAGCAGAGTACCATATTTAAGAAGAAGTATGGGAGTTGTTTTTCAAGATTTTAGATTGCTTCCAGATAAAACAGTTTATGATAATGTAGCATATGCAATGTATATAGTTCGTGCAACTGGAAGACATATTCGTAGACAAGTTCCAATGGTACTTTCTTTAGTAGGTTTAAGCCAAAAAGCTAAAATGTATCCAAACGAGTTATCAGGAGGAGAACAACAAAGAGTAGCTCTTGCTCGCGCATTAGTAAATAATCCATCTATGTTAATTGCAGATGAACCAACACGGAAACTTAGACCCAGAAACAGCGTGGGATATTATGACCCTTCTTAATGATATAAATATGAGAGGGACAACTGTTGTTGTTGCAACACATGCCAAAGATATAGTAGATAGGATGAGAAAAAGAGTTATCCATATAGAAAAAGGCGATATAATTAGAGATGATAAAAAGGGGGGTTATGATGAGATATAATGTGTTGACCTATCTAATAGGAGAAGGTTTTTCAAATATATTTAAAAATAGAAAGCAAGCAGTTACGTCATTTGTAACAATGTGCTTAATTATGGTTTTTTATGGAATATGTTTTATGTTGGTGGGAAATTTTAACCATTTCATAAAACAAGTAGAATCACAGCAAGGAATTAGAGCTTTTATTGTTAATGATGCAACAGATGAAGAAATAAAAGAATTAGGAGAAGAAATAAATGCCATAGATGGTGTAAATACAATAGAATTTGTTACAAAAGAACAGGCATTGCAAAAAATGAAAGATCAGTTTAAAGAAAGAGCATATTTATTAGATGCATATAATTATGCAAATATTCTACCAGCTTCATATGTTGTAACACTTACAGATTTAAGTTTAAACTCAAAAGTTCAAGAAGAAATAAAAGCTTTAGATAATATAAAAAGTGTAAGAAGTAGTGATGAAACAATTGCTTTACTTGTAAAAATTGCAAGAGGTGTAAAAATAGGGAGTTATGTGATAATATTAGCATTAACATTTGTAAGTATATTTATAATTTCTAATATAATAAAACTTACAGTATATGCTAGAAGAAAAGAAATTTCTATTATGAAATATGTTGGAGCAACAAATAGTTTTATAAGATGGCCATTTATAGTAGAAGGAATGATTATTGGATTATTTTCAGGAGTAATATCACTTGGAATAGTTGCTAGTTTATATATATTTATTGGTCAAAAAACAAATATGGAAATGTTTTTATCAAGATTAGGTCTAAGCTTACTTGCATTTGGAGATATGTTTAATTTAATTTTAGTAATATATTTAGTACTAGGAGCTGGACTTGGAGTAATTGGAAGTGTATTATCTATGAGAAAATACTTAAAAGTTTAGTTTGGAAAATAATTACAATTTTCCAAACTGATTTGAAGCCTTGTGAAAGGAATGTGATTGAAAATAAAAATGAAAAAAAAGATATTTTTAACTATTTTAATTATATTTACTATTTCTTTTTCCTCATATGCTGCTAATTTAGAAGAACTTCAAGAACAAAAAGATGTAATTCAAGAACAAATTGATGAAAAAAATCAAGAATTAAGTGACGTAAATAATGAATTAACAGAAAATTTAAAACAAATTGCAAAACTAGATGAGAGTATATTAGAAACGCAAAATAATTTAAATGATTTAAATAATACAATTAGCAATATGGAAGATGAAATAAAAAAAATCCAAGAAGAGCTAGAAAAAGTAAATAATAAGTACAATAAGCAAAAAAAGATATTAGATTCAAGAATTGTTGCAATGTACGAAACAGAAAATAATAATTATTTAGAATGGCTTTTAGGAATAAGAAGTATACCAGATTTAATAGCTAGATATTATTTTATATCAGAAATGACATCATATGATACAGATTTACTAGAAATTGTTGAAAAAGAAAAAAAAGAGATTGAACAAAAAAATAATAGTTTAAAAGAAAAAACACAAAGACTTGAAGACGAAAAAAAGACAATTCAAAGAACTGAAATAGCACTATCAAATACGAGACTTTTAAGGGAAAACTATCTTTCAAAATTAAGCGAAGAAGAAAAACAAGTTCAAATAGAAATAGATGAGTATAATAGACAAATAAATGAAATAGAAGCAGAAATTAGGTCATTAGCTCTAACAATTAATTTTGGAGAAGATTATAGAGGTGGCCAAATGCAATGGCCAATATATGGGCATTATAATATAACATCAAATTATGGAATGAGAGTTCACCCTATAACAGGAGTATATAAGCTTCATACAGGAGTAGATATAGGTGCAGCATTAGGAACAGATTTTACAGCGATGGCAGATGGAATAGTTGTAAAATCAGAATATAATGGTGCATATGGAAATATGGTAATAATTGACCATGGTGGAGGAGTACAAACTCTTTATGCACATGGCTCAGAGATTATTGCAAAATTAGGACAAGAAGTTAAGGCAGGAGATATAGTTTTAAAAGTAGGTTCAACAGGATATTCTACAGGTCCACATGCACATTTTGAGGTAAGAGTAAATGGTAGTCCTGTAAATCCGTTAGACTATGTATCTAAACCAGAATAATATATTAAGGAGAAAAACTTATGAATAAAATATATGTGAAAGCAATATGTTTAATTGTAATAATTAGCATTTTAACCGCTAATTTTAATATTGTAATAGCAGTAAACGAAATCGAAATTAATAACCAAAAGAAAGAGCAAAGTAAAGTAAGTGAAAAAATTGATGAGGTTAAGGAACAACAAGAAGAAGTATCAACTAAAAAATCACAAGC
Source organism: uncultured Clostridia bacterium (assembly GCA_947168035.1). Taxonomy (GTDB): domain Bacteria; phylum Bacillota; class Clostridia; order TANB77; family CAG-508; genus CAG-269. The sequence goes on from CAMVKF010000034.1 coordinate 3,179, forward strand.
ACAAAAACAAGTGGAAAATTTAAATGCACAAATAAATTCATATGAAAGTGAAATTGATGAATTAGAAACTAAAATTAGTAATACAACTGGAAAAATTAAAGAGGCTCAAAAACAAATAGAAGAAGATGAAACTAAATTTGAAAAGCAACAAGAGGCTTTATCTAATAGGCTTGTTACAATGTATGAGAGTGGGGATATTTCTTATTTGGATATTTTACTTTCTGCAGGGAGTTTAACAGATATTATATCAAATTATTACATATTGTCAGAATTAACTACATATGACCAACAAATATTAAAAGACATTGAAGAAGAAAAACAAAAAATAGAAGATGAAAAGAAAGAATTAGAAACAAATAAACAAGCTTTAGATGCAGCTAAAAAATCAAAAGAATCAAAAGCAAATGCATTAACTGTTGCAAAAAAAGAAAAAAGTAATTATGTATCTGAACTTACTCAAGAAGAAGCTACACTTGAAAAACAAATTAATGAATTAAAAAATTACGAAAATAGCATTAGTAATAAAATTAAGCAAATGCAAGCAGCATATGATAAAGAATTAGCAGAAGCAAAGAAAAAAGCAGAGGCTGCTGCAAAAAAGAATAAAAATTCATCATCTGCTACAACCACAACAACAAATTCAAATAGTGCATCTGGTTCATATGGTTTTGGTTGGCCTGTTGCAAACCCAGTAATTGGAACTTCTTATGGTGCGTCTGGTAGGTTATGGAGTTCAGGACACCATACAGGAGTGGATTTTAAAGCATCAGTAGGTACACCTATCTTTTCAATAGGAGATGGTCAGGTATTTGATACAGGTTATAGTTCAGCATATGGAAATTATGTTGAAATATATCATGGTAATAATATATATAGTTTTTATGCACATGCTTCAAGAGTTCAAGTTTCAGTTGGGCAAAAGGTTAGCAAAGGCACACAAATAATGTTAGCTGGGCAAACTGGAAATACAACTGGTCCACACTTGCATTTTGAGATAAGAACACCAGGTTACAAGTATTCAAATTGTGTAAATCCTATGAAATATTTACCATAATTAATATTATTTAAGAGAATTGTCTGGAGGAATGAAATTAAAAATGGAAGAAAAGAAAAATAGAATCTACAAAACCATAATGCTTATTGTTTTAACAGCATTTGTTACATTTATTTTTACAGTGTTTTGGATGTATTCAAATTATGAGCAAAATGGTGAGTTATTTGGTGTAAACGAAAAACAAGAAAGTACAGATTCAAAATTAAGTTCTGTTTCAAATCTTGAAAAATATTTAAAAAGAGTAAAAGCTACTATTGATAAATATTATTTATGGAATAATGAGATTGATGAAAAAGAGTTAGAACAAGCTGCAATAGCAGGTTATGTTGCAGGACTTGGAGATGAATATACAGAATTTATTCCATCAGAGAAAATGAAAGAATATAAAGAAAATATTGTGGGAAATTTTGTTGGAATTGGCATTTATATGATAAAAGATGAAGAATCTGGAAGAGTTTTAGTTTATTACCCAATACCAGAAAGCCCAGCAGAAAAAGCAGGTATTAAACCAGGAGACTTAATAATAAGTGTAGATGGAAAAGAATATTTTGCTTCAGATTTAGAAAATATTTCAAAATTTATAAAAGGAGAAGAAAACACAAAAGTTAATCTTGAAATCGAAAGAGAAGGGGAAAGACTACAATTTGAAATTATTAGAGAAAAAATAAATACAAACCCTATTACTATAAAAGAGCTAGATGGAAATATTGGGTATTTAAGATTACCTAGTTTTGATGAAAATACGAGTGAAGATTTTAAAGAAAAAGTAAATGAATTACAAAATAGAGGTGCAAAAAGTTTAATAATAGATTTAAGAAATAATGGTGGTGGAATTGTAGATGAAGCAACCGAAATTTCTGATTTACTACTTGAAAAGGGAAAAACTATAATTCAAACAAAAGACAATAAGCAAAAACAGCAAGAAACAAAATCTAAAAATGATCCACAATTTACAATGCCTATAGTAGCTCTTGTTAATGAAAATTCAGCAAGTGCATCTGAAATTTTAGTATGTAGCTTAAAAGATAATGAAAGAGCAAAAATTGTAGGAACGAAAACGTATGGAAAGGGTATAATTCAAGCTTTATTATCTCTTAGTGATGGAAGTGGTTTAAAAATTACAACAGAAGAATATTATACACCAAATGGAGATAGTATTCATAAAGTTGGAATAGAACCAGATGAAAAAGTTGATCTTCCAGACACTGTAAGAAGTATATATGCAGTGAATGAAAATGAAGATACACAACTTCAAAAGGCAATTGAACTGCTTAAATAATTATAAAAAAATATTGTAAATTAAGAAGGGAAAGTGAAAAGAATGAATTTACCAAACAAACTAACAGTACTTAGAATAATATTAGTACCAATAATGGTTATAATACCATACCTTAATATTCAAGGAGATTTTTTAGGAATACCAATTTCATTTTTAATAATAGACATTATATTTGTAATTGCTTCTATAACTGACAAATTAGATGGTACAATTGCAAGAAAAAGAAATTTAGTTACAACCTTCGGTAAATTTTTAGACCCAATAGCTGACAAAATATTAGTTTTAGCAGCTTTAATAATGTTAGTAGATTTAAACAAAATACCAGCTTGGATTCCAATTATAGTTTTATTTAGAGAATTTATAGTTTCTGGATATAGGCTAGTTGCCTCTACCAATGGAGGACAAGTTATAGCTGCTTCAATTTGGGGAAAATTAAAAACTGTAACTCAAATGATTGCAATAATACTTGCATTTTTAAACAATTTTAAATTTGGAGACTTTATATATAGAGTAAAGACAGAACAAGAAATGCTTGTATCTTCTGCTAGTATTTATATGACATTTCCACAGTATATATTAAATATAGCATTTACTGTATTTATGGGAATCTCTGTTTTAGCAACTATTTTTTCAGGAATAGATTATTTAAAAGATGGAAAAGAGCTATTATTAAAGGATAAATAAAGGTGAAGCAAGTTTGAAAAATAATTACAATTTATGCCTTTAGGAAGGAATGAGATTATTTATGACAATTAAAGAGCTATTAAATCAAGCTGTAATTATGCTAAAAAACGAAAATATTGAATTCCCTAAAAATAAAGCAAGAGCCTTACTTGAAACATCTTTAAAGAAGTCACGAGAATACTTAATGATTTACGACAATAAAGAGGTTTCTAATGAGGAGAGAGCATTATATATAAAAAACATAAAAAGATTAATTTTAGGAGAGCCTCTTCAATACATAACAGGTAAACAAGAATTCATGAAACTAAATTTTTTAGTAACAAAAGATGTTCTAATTCCAAGGCAAGATACAGAAATTTTAGTACAAGAAGTAATAGATTTAGCTAAGAGAATAAAAAATCCTAAAATTTTAGATTTATGTACTGGAAGTGGGGCAATTGCAATATCGATTGCAAAATATGTAGAAAATACAAAAATAATAGCAACAGATATAAGTAAGGCAGCACTTGAAATTGCAAAGAAAAATGCGGAATTTAATGGTGTTAAAAATAACATAGAATTTATTGAATCAAATTTATTTACAAAATTAAAAGACCAAAAATTTAATATAATAGTATCAAATCCACCATATATAGAAACGAAAACTCTAAAAAAACTTCAAAAAGACGTGCAAAATGAGCCTAAAATTGCTTTAGATGGAGGAATAGATGGTTTAGATTTTTATAGAAAAATAGCACAAAAAGGACACGAGTATTTAGAAAGGCAAGGTTACCTTTGTTTAGAAATAGGGTACAACCAAAAAATTGCAGTAAAACAAATACTAGAAGAACAAAAAAGGTATATCAATATTTATTCAAAAAAAGACTTTTGCGAAAATGATAGAATTGTAGTTGGAATGATAGGATAAAATACATAGTTTGAAAAATAATTACAATTCCCATCTTTTAAGTTTTTCTAGTCCTGCCTAACGTGATTAATATATAATTTTTAATCGTCATGCCTATTCTAAAGATTTCGACAAAAGTCCTTACGGACTTTTGGAAATCTTTGAACAGCCTTGCACGCCCCGTTCCTCATAAAAATTATATATTAATCACTTGCGCGGACTTTTAGCAATTATAGATGGGAATTGCAAAATAAAAATAGGAGATATAAATGCAGAAAAAAACGAAATTTTTAATTTTAATATTTTTAATAATAATTATTTTGGTGTTAATTAGCAAAAAGCCAAAAACACCATATAATGACAAAACTGAACTTTTATTAAATAACGAAAAGATTGAAAATATGTTAACAGATGAGTTGAAAATTAAAAACTCAAAAGTATATATGGGTTTGGAAGATGTAAAAAATATTTTAGATAATACAATTTATTATGAGGAACAAACAGGCTATATAATAGCAACAGGAAATAAAAAATTATCTGCCTTTAAAAAAGATGATAATAACATAATAATAAATGGCTCTAATAGAGAAGTGTATAATATGGTTTTAACAGAAAATGGAAAAAACTATATTAATATTTCAGAATTAGAAGATGTATATAATTATGAAATAAATTATATTTCTAATTCCAATATTGTAACAATAGATAACCTAAATAAAAAAAGCATAAAAGCAAATGTAAAGAAAAATACAAAACTAAAAGAAGAAGGTAAATTATTTTCTAAAACAATTCAAAAATTAAAAAAAGGAGACCAAGTGTATTTTCTTGATGAAACAGAAAATGGATATTCTAAAATAAGAACTCAAAATGGATATATAGGTTATATAAAAACTAAAGCTTTAGAAAATATTGAAACAATTAGAGAAGATTATGAATATAAACAATATGAGTTTAAAAATGAAAATTGCCTAGAATTTAATTTAACAAAAAAAGATATATCTAATTTTGAAAAAAGATTAAAAATTATCAATTTAATATTGCAAGAAGCTGTAAAAAAGAATAAAATATATGTCAAGTTGACTGGTAATATTACTTTAAATTCGGAATATGAAAGATTTATAATAGAAGCAAAACCTATGCTTGAGGAGTGTGGAATAGTAATCAGCCAATAATTAGAAAAGGAATTAGTTTACAAACTATGTATGCCTTAAAGAAAGGAATGGAATTTTTTATGAAAAAAAAGGGGTTAATAATATTTACAATTATATTTGCAATAATAGTAATAGGAGCAATTTCATCAATTATATGGTTTTTTACTGCATTGAAAGCACCAAAAAGGCAAAGCAATGAGGACTTAAATCTTCAAATTGAAATAAAACAAAAAACATCTACTGCAAATATAATACAATTACTAAAAGAAAATAATTTAATAAAAAGTGAATTAGCAGCTAAAATTTATGTAAAATTATTTGATGTAAAAAATCTTCAAGCTGGAAAATATTTATTTACAGGTCAAGAAAAATTACCAGAGATTTTAGACAAAATAGAAAAAGGGGATGTAATGGATGAAACCATAAAAATCACCTTTAAAGAAGGTAAAAATATGCGTTATATTGCACAAGAAATAGCTAAAAACACTAACAATACTGCAAATGATGTATTCAAACTTTTAGAGGATGATGAATATATTTTAAGTCTTATTGATAAATATTGGTTTTTAAAAGAAGATATTCAAAATGAGGCTATTTATTACCCATTAGAAGGATATTTATACCCAGATACATATACATTTGAAAATGAAGATGTAAGTGTAGAAAAGATTTTTGAAAAAATGCTAGATGAAACAGGTAAAGTTTTAACAGGGTATAAAGAAAGAATGGAAAAAATAAATATTACACCACATCAAGCTTTAACTCTAGCTTCTATAATTGAGATTGAAGGAAACACAGAAGAAAATAGGCAAAAAGTTTCAAGAGTTATATATAATAGATTAAAAAATAAAATGTCTTTAGGTAGTGATGTTACAACATATTATGCTATAAAAGTTGATATGGGAGAAAGAAATTTATATGCAAAAGAAATAGATACATTTAATGAATATAATACAAGAGGACCTAATATGGCTGGAAAATTACCTGTAGGACCTATATGCAATCCGCAAGAAGAATCAATTAAAGCAGCACTATACCCAGCAAGTGGAAATTACTTATATTTTGTTGCGGATAAAAATGGTGATATGTATTTTACAAATACTTATGAAGAACATCAAAAACAAATTGAACAACTTAAAAGAAAAGGATTATGGTTTGAGTATTAAAATAAAAGTTATAGGTTAGAAGTTAGAAAAATGAACCTAACAAAATTAATGAGAAATACTCATAAAGGAATAACCTTAATTGAGTTAGTCGTAGGAGGTTGGATGTAAGAATTCCAACCTCTAAATTAAATGAAGTACTTTACAAAAACTTGTAGTTTGTTTCTTGGTTTAATATTAAACTCCCATCATACAAAGTGGAGTTTTCTGTTGATAGCGGAATGCTTAAAGTTACGGGGCATTTATAGGTTTCATCTAAATTATTTACAATTGTAATTAAAAAGCTTATTTTGCATGCAATCGAATTTAATGTAATACTACTCTTTTTAAGCAAGCTTCCATCATAAGACAAATTTGAAGTTTCTTGAGGAAGAGTATAATCCATCTTTAATCCTGAATTTACATAACATAAAGTAATAGGATTTGCAGTATTGTTAAAAAGTATTGGTTTTGAAAAATCTATATCATCATCTGAAGATACCTCAAAATTTAATTCATTTTCTATTTTATTATTTGTATCATAATTATTTTTAGTAAAATCATGTATATTTTTGTAATAAATATTTGGAGTTCCAATATTAGGTTTTAGTTCATATTTAAAATCAGTTAAAGTAACATTTTTTAATGTGTTTTTTGCATTAAAATTACCATCTGAATTATTATTAATAAAAATTGCTATATCTGTAAATTGGTATAAATTAGATATTGTAAATGTAGAATTAGAGTTTATTGTACTTTCACAATTAGCTCCACTGAAGTAAACTATTTTATTAATAGAAAAAGGTGAAGTTAAATTAAGACTATTTATATCTTGTACATATTTAGTAGAGCATAGGCTTTTTTTAAATTCATTTATTGAAAAAAAGCAAAGCATACAAAAAAATGCAAATAAACAGATAAAAAATATATAAAACACAAATTTTTTCTTATGCATAAAAAATTCCATACCTTTCAATCAAGAGTTTCTCTATATAATATATTAAATAATAGTACAAAATATTAATAAAGTCAAGGATAATATTTTACCATTAGAATAAACATCTAAATTTCGCATATAAATTAAATAAAAATAAAAAAAAACTATACAAAAAATAAAATTTGGTATATAATTGGAAAAGCAAATAAGAGAGGATGGATGTATATGAATTTAAAAGAGATATTAAATAAAATAGATGGATTAAAAGCAAAAGGAAATTTAGACTTAGAAATACAAGGGATTGAAAGTGATTCTAGAAATGTAAAAAAAGGTTTTATGTTTGTTGCTATAAAAGGATTTTCAGTAGATGGAAATAATTATATTCCAAATGCTATAGAAAACGGAGCAACAGTTATTGTTGTGGAAGAAAGTACAAATTTAAAAGAATTAAATATACCAGAAGATATTACTTTAATTGTAGCAAAAAACACAAGAGAATTTTTAAGTTTAGCTTCAAGTAATTTTTATAAAAAACCATCAAGCAAATTTAAGTTAATAGGAATTACAGGAACAAAAGGAAAAACAACAACAACTTTTATGATAAAAGAAATTTTGGAAAAAGCTGGAAAAAAAGTAGGGCTTATTGGTACTATTGCAACATATATTAATGGTAAAAAAATATGTGATAGTGATAGAACAACTCCTGAAAGTCTAGAACTTCAGAGATTATTTGCAAAAATGGTTCAAGAAGGTGTAGAGTATGTTATTATGGAAGTATCTTCTCAAAGCCTTAAATTACATAGGGTAGATGGATGTGAGTTTGATTTAGTTGCATTTACAAATTTCTCAGAAGACCACATAAGTGCAAAAGAACATCCAAATATGGAAGACTATTTTAATTCAAAACTAAAACTATTTAAAATGTGTAAAAAAGGATTTGTAAATATTGATGATTTATATGGAAATAAAATTCCAAATCTATTTAAAGAAAATGATATCACAAGTTATGGAATAGACAATTACGGAAATGTTTTAGCAAAAGATATTACAGTTACAAATTCATATGTAGATTTTAAATTAAAAATTAAAGATAAAAATGAAAGAGTAAAAGTAGATATTCCAGGTAGATTTACAGTATATAATGCTCTTTGTGCAATCTGTATTACAAGAGAGCTTGGAGTAAGTTCTGAGGTAATGAAACAAGCTTTAGAGCATATTAAAGTTCCTGGAAGATCAGAAATGGTAGAAAATAAATTAGAAATACCAATTATGATAGATTATGCACATTCACCAGAAAGCTTAGAAAATATACTTGGGGCAGTAAAGAATTATACTAGAGGAAGAGTAATTTCTGTATTTGGATGTGGGGGAGACAGAGATACAAGAAAAAGACCTATAATGGGTGAAATATCAGGAAAAATTGCAGATTACACAATTATAACCTCAGATAACCCTCGTACTGAAAAGCCTGAGGAAATTGTAAAACAAATAGAAAATGGAATTAAAAAAACTACAGGAAAATATGAAGTTGTAGTAGATAGAGTAGAAGCAATTGAAAAAGCTATTAAAATGGCAAATAAGAATGATATAATAGTACTTGCAGGTAAAGGTCACGAGCCATACCAAGAAATAAATGGAGTAAAACATTCTTTTGATGAAAGAATTATAGTTAAAGACATAATATCAAAAATGAAGAAAAAATAGGAAGAGGTTGAATTTAAGCATGAATTTTCAAACAACAATACTTTTAATAAGTTTTGTAATATCAATAATTTTAGCATTAATAATTATACCAATATTAAAGAAAATTAAAATAGGACAAATAGAAAGAGATGATGGCCCACAGTCACACTTAAAAAAACAAGGAACTCCTACAATGGGAGGAATAATATTTATAATAGGAATTTTAATAAGTACAGGTGTATATTATTTATATTGTAAAATATTTCAAACAGAAGCATTTATACAAAATATTATTCCATTAGTAGGCTTATCTATTGGGTTTGGATTAGTAGGATTAATAGATGATTTTAAAAAACTTATTTTAAAAAATACAAAAGGTTTAAAACCTAAATACAAAATGCTAGGGTTACTTATTATTTCTACTTTATACATAATGTTTATTGTAAAAAATATAGGTACAGCTATATTTATACCAATATTTAAAATTGAAATTACATTACCTAAAATTATATATATTTTATTTGCAGTTTTAGTTATACTTGGAACTACAAATGCTGTTAATTTAACAGATGGAGTAGATGGACTTTCTTCATCTGTATGTGCAATAATAATTACTTGTTTAACTGTAATTGCTATGCTAAAATCTGTGCCAGAAGTAGCGATGATAGGAAGTATTTCTGTACGGTAGTATTCTAGGATTTTTAATGTTTAACCTTCATCCAGCAAAAGTTATGATGGGAGATACAGGTTCATTATTTTTAGGGGGATTAATTTCTTGTTTAGCATTATATTTAAAAATGCCACTTTTACTATTAATAATTGCACTTATTCCAATACTTGAAACATTATCTGTAATAATTCAAGTATATTATTACAAAAAAACAGGCAATAGAATATTTAAAATGGCACCATTACATCATCATTTTGAATTATCTGGTTGGCACGAAAATAAAGTAGTAAGAGTATTTTCAGTAGTAACTTTAATAGTTTGCATAATTGGAATAGTGATAATTTAAATTATCTTTGATTTATTACTAGTTTAATCATTGATATATAAATAATTTGAAAAGTTTCGAATG
>CAMVKF010000035.1 GCA_947168035.1 uncultured Clostridia bacterium
TTGCGACACCAAGCCTTATGAAAAAAATATATATTAATCACGTTAGGCAGGACTATAAAAACTAGAAAGCTGTGAATGTAAAATTAGATTTAATAAGGAATAAATTCCTGCAAAATAAAATGTAGAGGCGATTTTAACCACCCCTACATTTTCTTTACAAATAATTATTAAATTGCTAATTTGAAAGCCTAATAATATTTTCCATAATTTTACCAGTTACTTCATTTATTGTTTCTTTTTCTTTTTTATTTTGTTTATATTCTTCTAAATTCATAGGCTCACCATATGTAATAATAGCTTTCTTAAATGGCTTTTCTCCACCTGAAATACCAACTGGAATTATTGTTGCATCTGAATTTAAAGCAAAATATGCAACACCTGTTTTTGGTTTTAGGCCTTTTTTTAAACCATTTCTTGTTCCTTCTGGAAATAATGCTATTGCTCCACCTTGTTTTAAAGTTTTTAAAGTTTCTTTCATGGGACCTAAATCTTTATCATTTCTTTTTACTAATATTACATTAAAAACTTTTCCCAAATGTGCTAAATATGGATTTTTAGTTAATTCCTCTTTTGCCAAAAACCTTGTGTCGCCTCTTTTGCAGGTTACTTCTATTAATGGTGCATCTAAAAAACTTCTATGATTTCCACAAAAGATTACACTTCCATTTTTAGGTATATTTTCCCTGCCAACAACTTTTACTCTATATACTAAAATACAATATAGAAGAATTGCAGATTTTATTATTATTCTACTTATGCTATTTAATATTTTATTCATTATAAATTCAGTCCTTTCACAAATAATCTACTAATTTTCTTTCTTTTTTAAATCAATAAGTTTGATTATCTCTTCTACAACTTCTTCTATTGAAAGATTTGTTGAATCTAGGTATATAGCATCTTCTGCTTGCTTTAATGGTGCTATTTCCCTATGAGAATCTCTATAATCTCTTTCAATAATAGCATTTAGAATTTCTTCATAAGATCCTCCATCAATACCATTTGCTATATTTTGGTTAAATCTTCTTTTTGCTCTTTCTTCTGGTGTAGCATCAAGATAAATTTTAACATCTGCATTTGGAAAAACAACAGTACCAATATCTCTACCTTCCATAATTACATTTTTGTCTTGTGCAATTTCACGTTGCATAATTGTTAATCTATCCCTTATACATTGTATTTTTGAAGCTGGTGATACTAGTAAACTAATTTCTTGTTTTCTTATTTCTCTAGAAACATCTTCTCCATTTAAATAGATTGATGAACCATTTTCCACAAATTTAAATTCAATTTTAATTTCATCTAAACACTTTTCTATTTTTTCTATTTCATTAAGATTAATATTATTTCTATAAAGATAAAGCGCTACACACCTATACATTGCACCTGTATCTATTGAAACTAAATTTCTTTTTTCAGCAACTAATTTTGTAACAGTCCCTTTTCCACTTCCAGCAGGGCCATCAATTGCAACAACAAATCCCATATTCTTCCTTTCCTTTCATTTATATATATTCTAAGAACAAATAAGAAAAATCTTCGATTTTTCTTTATGGAGCACTTAAGTAGCTCCGCTACGAAAAAATGTATGACTTTCCTTTTGTAAAATAAAAATTCGAGGTCGGAAGTCTTAAGATGAGAATTTATACCTCTAACCTCTGACATCTGACCTCAAACTATTAATTTATCTATTAAATCCTTTATTTCATTGCTTCTTCAACTGCAACTGCAACTGCAACTGATGCACCAACCATAGGGTTATTTCCCATTCCAATTAATCCCATCATTTCAACATGGGCAGGAACTGATGATGAACCTGCAAACTGTGCATCTGAATGCATTCTTCCCATTGTATCTGTCATACCATAAGATGCAGGTCCTGCAGCCATATTATCTGGATGTAGAGTTCTTCCTGTTCCACCACCAGATGCAACAGAAAAATATTTCTTTCCAGCTTCAACTCTTTCTTTTTTATAAGTACCTGCAACTGGATGTTGGAATCTAGTTGGGTTAGTAGAATTACCTGTTATAGATACATCTACATCTTCCATCCACATTATTGCAACACCTTCTCTAACATCATTTGCACCATAACATCTAACTTTGCTTCTTTCTCCATCTGAATAAGGAATTTCTTCAACTACTCTTACTTTTCCTGTATAAAAATCAAAATCTGTTTTTACATAAGTAAATCCATTAATTCTAGATATAACTTGTGCAGCATCTTTTCCCAAACCATTTAAAATAACTCTTAATGGATTATTTCTTACTTTATTAGCAGATTTTGCAATTCCTATTGCTCCTTCTGCAGCTGCAAAAGATTCATGTCCTGCTAAAAATGCAAAACATTTTGTATCTTCAGATAATAGCATAGAAGCTAAATTTCCATGTCCAAGTCCAACTTTTCTATCATCTGCAACAGAACCTGGAATACAAAAAGCTTGTAAACCTTCTCCTAAAGCTTTTGCTGCGTCTGCAGCTTTTTTACATCCTTTTTTCACAGCTATAGCTGCACCTAAAGTATAAGCCCAACAAGCATTTTCAAAACATATTGGTTGAATTCCTTTTACAATATCGTATGGATTGAATCCTTTGTCTGTACATATTTTTAATGCATCTTCAAAATCCGCAATTCCATATTTTTCCATAACTGGCTTTATTTGCTCAATTCTTCTTTCATAACTTTCAAATGTTACTGACATCTTTCTTTCCTCCTTAATTTGTGGGTCGTATTTATGTATGACCCTAACAATTTTTATAAACTGTTAAACTATCCATAAAAAAGATACTTTTTTACTCTTTTCTTGGATCTATTTTTTTAACAGCTTCATCAAATCTTCCATATTTTCCTGAAGCTTTTTCAATTGCTTCTACTGGAGCCATTCCAGCCTTTATATTATCCATCATTTTTCCAATATGAACATATTTATAACCGATTATTTGGTCATCTTTGTCTAAACCAATTTCTACAATATACCCTTCAGCTAAATTTAAATATCTAGGTCCTTTTAAAGAACTTGAATATATAGTTCCTACTTGGCTAGTATGACCTTTACCTAAATCTTCTAGTCCTGCTCCTACTGGAAGACCACCTTCTGAAAATGCAGTTTGTGTTCTACCATATACTATTTGTAAAAATAATTCTCTCATAGCTGTATTTATTGCATCACAAACTAAATCTGTATTTAATGCTTCAAGTAGAGTTTTTCCTGTTAAAATTTCTCCAGCCATAGCAGCTGAATGTGTCATTCCTGAACACCCAATTGTTTCAATAAGTGCTTCTTGAATAATTCCATCTTTAACATTTAAAGTTAATTTGCATGCTCCTTGTTGTGGTGCACACCATCCAATTCCATGAGTTAAACCAGATATATCTTTTATTTCTTTTGCTTTAACCCATTTACCTTCTTCTGGTATTGGTGCTGGACCATGGTTAACTCCTTTCGCAACATGGCACATTCCTTCTAATTCATTTGAATAAATCATCTTAAATTACTCCTTTCATTTTTTATATTTTCTAAAAATTGTAGTTTTACAATTTTTAGTTAATAACGATTAATTAATTAAACAAATCAAAAACGAGTATTGCTAGGCAAAAGTAATTAAAAAACAAAGGAGCGTACATAAGGTACGTGACTGCGTTTTTAATTACTTTTAACAACGCAAGACAAAGTTTTTCATTTGTTTATTTCAAAATTTGATTTTTGTTTTTTTCCTCTTCCTTTAACCTTTTTTCTTCTTTTTGTTTTGCTTTTGCTTCAATTTTTTTTGTTTTCTTTTCTTCTTCTTGTTTTGCTTTTAATTCTTGTTCTTTTCTTTTAGTTCTTTCCTCTTCTATCTCTTTATCAAACCCAATTATATTATTGGCTGTTTTTATATATAGTCCTGTTTGATATTCTTCCTTTTTTTCTAAGGCATCAATGTTATTATTAAAGTATTTTTCTAATATTTTTCTTTCTTCTTTTATTTCTCCGCCTATATGCAAATATTTATATCTCCAAATTACATGTCTTACAAAACTTGCATATTCTTCTTGACTTATTTTATTGTAAAAGAACTCTACTTTAAAGCTAGAATGAGTAATTGAAATTGTTAAATTAGTCCATAAATCTTGCTCAGTATCTATAAAATCTTGCCTTAAATCTTTTATTGCTTGGTAAAGCAAATCTACTATTTTTAAATAGTCTTTTTCATTTATGTTAAACTTTTTTGGTACTTCATAAACATTTACAGGTTTTTTCTTAAGTAAACTTTTAGGCAAATAGTAGAAAAACATTTCTCCACTTTGCACAGAACCTGCTCTATCTATTACAGAAGCATATAAATAAATTTCTTCCCATTTTTCTGGAATTAAATCAAATATATAAGTTTGAATTTTTTCATATCTATCCCTCATATTTTTAGTAGTTCTAAGCATTTTTATCCCCTTTTCTAGTTTGTCATATATGTTGTTGTTTATAGCATAAATTTTAGCTAAGAATAATTATTTTTCAATCAAACTATTTCCTGTCATTTCTTCTGGCTTTTCTATTCCCATAAGCTCTAAAATTGTTGGAGCTAAATCACATAATTTTCCTTCTTTTAGTTTAATATTTTCTCTTTCAGATATTAATACTAATGGAACTAGATTGGTTGTATGTGCCGTATGAGGCTCTCCTGTTTTATAATCTATCATTTGTTCACAATTTCCGTGGTCTGCAGTAATTATTAAATTTGCTTTTTGCGAGTCTATTGCATCATAAATTTTTCCAACACATTCATCTATTGTTTCAACAGCTTTTATTGCAGCTGAAAGACTTCCTGTGTGCCCTACCATATCTGGATTTGCAAAATTTAAAATTATGCAATTATATTTTTTAGAATTTATTGCGTCTACTACTTTATCACATACTTCATATGCGCTCATTTCTGGTTTTAAATCATATGTTTCAACTTTAGGAGATGGGACTAAAATTCTGTCTTCTCCTTCATATTGTTTTTCTTCTCCTCCATTAAAGAAGAAAGTTACATGAGCATATTTCTCAGTTTCGGCTATTCTTAATTGTTTACCTTTCGCTTTGCTAATTACTTCTCCAAGTGTATTCATAATTGGTTCTTTTTTAAATGCAATATGAACATTTGGCATTGTTTCATCATAGTTTGTAAAACAAACAAAATATAAATTCATTTTCTTTGTTTCAAATTCATTAAAGTCTTTATCAACTATAGCTCTTGTTATTTCTCTTGCTCTATCTGGTCTGAAGTTAAAAAATATTACTGAATCGCCATCTTCTATTGTAGCAATTGGTTTATCCATATTTGTTATAACTGTTGGCTCAACAAATTCATCAAATACTTCTTTTTGGTATGAACTTTCTATTGCATTTATACTTGAACCTGATTTTATTCCTTCTCCATAAACAATAGCATTATATGCTTTTTGAACTCTTTGCCAACGTTTATCTCTGTCCATACTATAAAATCTTCCAGATATAGAGGCAATTTTTCCAACACCTTTTTCTTGCATTTTTTCTTCTAATTCTTGAATATAATTTTCTGCAGAAGCTGGTGGTGTGTCTCTTCCATCTAGGAAACAATGTACATATACATTTTCAAAATCTCTTCTTTTAGCAAGTTCTAATAAACCATATAAGTGTCTATTATGGCTATGAACTCCACCATCTGACAATAATCCTAAAATATGTAGTTTAGAATTATTTTTTTTGCAATTTTCTATAGCTGCAACTAATTCTGGGTTGCTGAAAAAGTCTCCATCTTCGATTGATTTAGTAATTCTAGTAAGCTCTTGGTATACTATTCTTCCTGCCCCTATATTTGTATGCCCAACTTCAGAATTTCCCATTTGTCCGTTCTGGAAGTCCGCACAGCAAGCTCACTTGCTGCAATTTTTGTTGTAGGGTATTTTTTCATAAGTTTATCTAAATTAGGCGTATTTGCTAATTTTACTGCATTTCCTTCTTCATTAAGATTATCTCCAAATCCATCTAATATCATTAGCATTGTTAATTTGCTTTCCATAAAAAATTCCATCCCTTTCTAAAAATCTAAAATGTCAATTATTAGCTTGAAAAATAATTAAATTATAACTAGTTTTCAAACTCCCTTTTCTTCATACCTTTTTACTTCTATGTTATTTTCTTCGCAAAATTCTTTTAAATTAATATAGCAATTATCTAAAACATTTACTTTTATTTCGTCATCTAAATAATATGCTTTTGGAATTGTATAAATATTATTTTCATTTAATAAAAATACTGAAATTATTTGTTCTTCTAAAGATACTATCCAGTATTCTTTTACTCCAAATTTTTGATATAAATTTAGTTTAACAAGTTTATCATGTGCTGGGTTGCTAGGCGAAACAATTTCAATTACTAAATTTGGTGCACCTTGAATATTTTTTTCTTTTATTTTGTTTGGATCACATACAACCATTATATCTGGTTGTACAACATTAAATTCTTTTGTATCATCTGGATTTCCAGATAATTTAACATCTAATGGTGCAGTAAACACTCTACATGTTTTTCCTTTTAAATATGTTTTTAATTGATAGTACAATTCCCCAAGAATATCTTGGTGGGCAACTCTTGGACCTGCCATTAAATATGGAATTCCATCAATTAATTCATACCTATTTTCATCTTCCATCTTAAGTAAATCATTATAAGACATTTTCTCTGGTTCTAAATCAACTGCTAAATTGTTTTTCATTTTCTCTCCTTCTTTCTCCATTTTGATTTAGCTCCTTTCTTTAAAATAACCAAAAAACACTTTTACAAGTTTATAGCTTTTTAGTTTTTATAGTCCTGCCTAACGTGATAAATATATAAGATTTTAGCTGTGAATTGTATTAAAATTAACTATTTTAGCAAATGAATCTGCTTTAAGGCTTGCTCCACCAATTAAGCCTCCATCAATATCTGACATTTCTAATAATTCTTTTGCATTTTCTGATTTCATACTTCCACCGTACTGTATTATAACTCTTTCAGCTGTGTTTTGTCCATAGATTTTGGCAATTTTTTCTCTTATTTTTTTACAAGCTTCGTTTGCATCTTCTTTTGTGGCTGTTTTTCCTGTTCCAATTGCCCATATTGGTTCATATGCAATTATTGTATTTTGAACCTGGTTTTCATCTAGACCTTCTAATGCTTTTTCGGTTTGTTCTGTTATTACCTCAAACGCAATTCCCGCTTCTCTTTGTTCTAAACTTTCTCCAACACATACGATTGGTCTTAAATTGTTTGCAAATGCTGTTTTTACTTTTTTATTAACAGTTTCATCTGTTTCGTTAAAGTATTGTCTTCTTTCTGAATGGCCAATAATTACATACTCTACACCTATTGATTTAAGCATTGGTCCAGATACCTCTCCTGTATATGCTCCTTTAGATTCAAAATGCATATTTTGGGCTCCTATTTTTATGTTCGTTCCTTGTGCTGTAAGTAAACTATAAAATAAATCTGTAAATGGTACACATAATACAACTTCGCAATCTGCTTCTTTTACTAATGGTGTAAGCTCTGTTATCATTGATATTGCTTCATTAGGAAGCATATTCATTTTCCAGTTTCCTGCAATTACTTTTCTTCTCATAAATTAATTCCTCCTTTATTAATATGAAGTTCAAAACTATATCTTAGTTTGTCACCATTTATCCTAATTAATATATTTTTTATCATTTCGTTTGGTGTCGCAATCTTCCCTATCTCAAGATATAAAAATAAATTTTTATATCTTGAGATCGCATAAGATGATTGCTCCAGTCGCCCTTCGCTAACGCTTCGGTTGCTCGCCTTACGCGCTCCATTCAAAAAAATATATTAATTAGGATAAATGGTGACTTTTTTTTCTAACTTCTAATTTCTAATTTCTCTTTAACTTTCAAAATATCTTCTTTTGGAGTTGAGGCTCCTGCCATTATACCAATTTTTGTTATATCTTTTATTTTGCTTAAATCTAATTCGCTTTCATCTGAAATAAAAATTACATTTTTACAATAATTACACGATATTTCGTACAATTTATTTGTATTAGAACTTCTTTTGTCACCTATAATTATCATCATTTCAACTTCTTTTGCTAAATCTTCTGTTTCTTTTTGTCTAATTTCAGTTGATGGACAGATTGTTTTTTTTATTTCTAAATTGATATCATTTTTCAAATTTTGTTTTAAAAAATCAGCAATTTTATCAAATTTTTTAGAACTATGTGTTGTTTGAGAAATTAATAATATGTTTTTGTTTTCTTTAATTTTCTCTAATAGCTCTGGAATATCTTCTTTGCTTTCTACAATTACATAATTATTAATTGCACGACTTTTTATTCCTATTATTTCTGGGTGATTAGACTTTCCAACTATAATTATAAAATACCCTTTTTTTGAATATTCTTCTACCATTTGTTGAATTTTCAAAACACTTGGGCAAGTCAAATCGATAAGGTTAATATTTCTATCCTTTGCTTTTTCGTATACTTCTTTAGGAACACCATGTGCTCTTATTACGGTATTTCCTTTTGCTTCTTCTATATTATTTATAAAATTTATTCCTTTTTCTTCTAAGTTTTCTATTACATTTTGATTATGAACAATTTCACCTAAACAATACACTTTACCTCTCTTAGCTTCATTTATTGCTTCATCTACTGCCCTTTGTACTCCATAACAAAAACCTGCATTTTTTCCAACTATAATTTCCATTTTAAATTCCTTTCAAAAAAACACACAGGTTTGGAAAAGAATTGTGCTTTTGGCTAGGCGGACAAGCAAGAAAGAGCGGAGTGTACATAAAGTACATGAGCATCTTTCGAAGTGATGTCCTTTCTGCGCCAAAACGCAATTATTTTTCAAACTAATTTCTTAAATCATTTTTATTATTTCTTCTTTCAATACCTCTACAATTTCTTCTTGTGGAATTTTTCTTATTATTTCACCTTTTTTAAATAGTATTCCTTCTTCTATTCCACCTGCAATTCCTAT
Organism: uncultured Clostridia bacterium; assembly: GCA_947168035.1. GTDB lineage: Bacteria > Bacillota > Clostridia > TANB77 > CAG-508 > CAG-269. The sequence goes on from CAMVKF010000035.1 coordinate 8,984, forward strand.
ATCTGCTTCTCTAGCTTCTCCTGGTCCATTAACTACACAACCCATTACAGCAACTTTAATATCAGATTCTATTGTTTGTAAAAAATCTTCTACTTCTTTAGCAATAGGAATTAAATCGATTTTTGTTCTTCCACAAGTAGGGCAAGCTATTAATGTTGGACTTTTACTATATAAGTTACAGTCTTTTAAAATTTCCTTTGCAACTTTTATTTCTTTTATTGGGTCATCTGAAAGAGATACTCTTATAGTATTTCCAATTCCTTCTCTTAATAATACTCCAAGCCCAATGCTTGATTTTACAGTACCACTAAACTCAGTTCCTGCTTCTGTTATTCCTAAATGTAATGGATAATTAAATTCTTTACTTGCAAGCTCATATGCTTTTATACATAAATCTAAACTTGATGCTTTTAAAGAAATTGCAATATCGTAAAAATCTAAATCTTCTAAAATTTTTATATGTCTTCTTGCACTTTCTACCATGGCTTCTGGTGTAGGTTTACCATATTTTTCGAGTAATTCTTTTTCTAATGACCCACCATTTACACCTATTCTTATTGGAATATTTTTTTCTTTGCAGGCTTTAACAACTGCTTCTACTTTCTCTCGTGATCCGATATTTCCTGGATTTATTCTAACTTTATCTACTCCTGAATTTATTGCTTCTAATGCTATTTTATAATCAAAATGAATATCTGCAACAATTGGTATATGAATTTGCTTTTTAATTTCTTTTATGGCTTTTGCATCTTCTATATCTAAACATGCAACTCGGATTATTTCACACCCTGCCTCTTCTAAATCTAAAATTTGTTTTACAGTAGCTTCTACATCCTTTGTTTTTGTATTACACATAGATTGTATACTTACTCTATTTTCTCCACCAATTTGTACATTTCCTACCATAATTTTTCTTGTATTTTCTCTATTCATACTTTGCTCCTTATACATACTTATTATCTCGAATTTTCTGTTGGAAAAAGAATGGTTATATTGCAAGGCAAAAATTTATGAAAAAACCGGAGTGTGCTTTTTGCACATGAGGATTTTTGAATAAATTTTTAACACAGCAAGATGACCATTATTTTTTCAACTCCTCCAAAGCTTCTATTCCTGGTAATTTTTTTCCCTCCAAAAACTCCAAAGAAGCTCCTCCACCAGTAGATATATGTGTCATTTTTTCTGCTACCCCTGCTTTTTCTACAGCAGCTGCAGAATCTCCTCCACCTATTATTTTTATAGCATCAATATTTCCTAGTGCTTTTGCTATTTCATTTGTTCCAATAGCAAAATTATCTAATTCAAATACTCCAAGTGGTCCATTCCAAACTATAGTCTTTGCTTTTTTAAGTTCTTCACTATATAATTTTATTGTTTCTTCTCCTATATCTAAGCCTTCCCAACCATCTGGAATTTCAGTTGATTTTACTGTTTTCATCTCTGTATCATTGCTAAATTCTTTTCCAATTCTATTATCTACTGGAAGTAAAAATTTAACATTTTTTTCTTTTGCCTTTTTCATTAAGTCTAATGCTAGTTCACATTTATCTTCTTCACAAAGTGAATTTCCTACATTATATCCTTGAGCTTTGAAAAATGTATATGCCATTCCTCCACCAATTAATAGAGTATCTACTTTTTCTAAAAGACTATCTATTACTCCAATTTTATCAGAAACTTTTGAGCCTCCTAAGATTGCAACAAACGGTCTTGCAGGATTTTCTAAGCTTTCACCTAAAAATTTTAGTTCTTTTTCTATTAAAAATCCTGAAACAGCAGGTAAAAAGTGTGCTACTCCCTCTGTTGAGCTATGAGCTCTATGTGCTGTTCCAAATGCATCATTTACAAATATTTCGCCAAATTGAGCTAATTGTTTACTAAATTCTGGGTCATTGTCAGTTTCTTCTCTATGAAATCTCACATTTTCTAATAACATTATTTCTCCATTTTTTAGATTTTTAGCTTTTTGTTTAGCATCTTCACCAATAACATCTTTTGCCATTATTACTTCTTTTTCAAGTAATCTAGACAATTCTTTTGCTACTGGCTCTAAAGAAAACTCTTTTTTAAATTCACCTTTTGGTCTCCCTAAATGTGAACAAAGTACTATTTTACAATTTTGTTCTAATAAATATTTAATAGTTGGCAAAGCTGCTACTATTCTCGTATTATCTGTAATATTTTTGTTTTCGTCCATTGGGACATTAAAATCACATCTAACTAAAACTTTTTTTTCTTTTAAATCAATATCTCTAACAGTCTTTTTAACCATAATTTTAATCCTCCTTTTATATTAGAAAAGGTCAGAAACTAATGTTCCCAACCTCCTCCTTTATTTTTTTTCGTTTTCAAATATTTTTTCAATAACTTGAATTGCTTCCTTATAATCCTTTTTTCCTCCTAATATATCTCCAATTGATTTTTAAATTAAATTGAAATAAAATCTATGATTCGGAAAAGAATGGTTATATTGCTAGGCAAAATTTTATGAAAAAAGCGGAGTGTACAGATAGTACATGAGCATTTTTGAATAAAATTTTAACAACGCAAGATGACCATTATTTTTCGAATTATTTATTTTCCAATTTCTGAAAAATACTTAATAGTTCTAACCATCTGACTAGTATAAGAATTCTCATTATCATACCAAGCAACTACTTGAACTTGGAATAATCCATTTCCTAAATCTTGTACCATTGTTTGTGTGCTATCAAATAAAGAACCATATGTTATTCCTACTATATCTCCAGATACAAGTTCTTCTTCTGTGTAACCAAAAGAATCATTTGAGGCAGCCTTCATTGCAGCATTTATAGAATCTACTGTTATGTTTTCTCCTTTAACAACTGCAATTAAAATAGTTGTAGAACCTGTTGGAACTGGTACACGTTGAGCTGAACCTATTAGTTTTCCATTTAATTCTGGAATTACAAGACCAATAGCTTTTGCTGCACCTGTTGAGTTTGGTACAATATTTACAGCTGCTGCTCTTGCTCTTCTTAAATCTCCTTTTCTATGTGGACCATCTAGTAACATTTGGTCTCCTGTATATGCATGTATTGTTGACATTATTCCTGATTGAATTGGTGCATATTTATTTAATGCATCTGCCATTGGAGCTAAACAGTTTGTTGTACAAGATGCAGCTGAAATTATTTTATCTTCAGCAGTTAATATATTTTCATTTACACCAAATACAACTGTTGGTAAGTCTTTTCCTGCTGGTGCAGATATTACTACTTTTTTTGCTCCTGCATTTATATGTGCTTGAGCCTTTTCTTTACTTGTATAAAAACCTGTACATTCTAATACAACATCAACACCAATTTCTCCCCAAGGAAGTTCATTTGCATCTGCTTTTGCATATATTTTTATTGTTTTTCCATCTACTGTAATTGAATCTTCTCCAGCATATACAGTATCTGCTTTATCATATCTTTTTTGTGCAGAATCATATTTTAAAAGATGTGCTAACATTTTAGGACTTGTTAAGTCATTTATAGCAACAATTTCATACCCTTCTGCTCCAAACATTTGTCTAAATGCAAGACGTCCTATACGTCCAAAACCATTAATGGCAACTTTAACTGACATAAAAAATTCCTCCTTTTACATACAAAATATGTATGTTTTTACGTTTTTATTATTACCCTTATGGGCAAGTTTATTCTATACCAATTGAAAAAATTTTTCAAGTGTTTTTTAAATTTTTAATTAAAAAGTACGGAGCTTTACCGGCATCACTACTAATACACAAGTAAGCGGTCAACGAAAAGGCGTATTGAAAACCTCATGCAACTCCTATATA
>CAMVKF010000036.1 GCA_947168035.1 uncultured Clostridia bacterium
ATTAAGAGCTGAAACTTAATCGAGAGTGAGTAGTTAGTGGCTACTCCTCTTTTTTGATTCAAAAAAAGAAAGATATGAGTTAGTGGCTCATATCTTTCGATGTCATTTATGTCTTGTTTGACTTAATTTTGACCTTTAGCCTAAGCTAAATATAGTATACTACTTTTTTTAGTATATGTCAAACGATTTTCAAATATTCCTGTAAAATCCTATTTCAAAAATTATTTTTGTATTTTTCCTCCGTGGCATTTTAAAGAATATATATTTTTATCATTTTTATATATTGACTCTTCACCTTCAAAATAATCAAGATTTCCTGAAACATCAAAAGTATACTTGTAATCTCCATTAATATATTCTTTTGGACCTCTTACAGGTATTATATCATCACTTCCAACTTGCATAAGAGCAGGTCTTAATGCTTTATCAACTGCCTCCTCACTTAATGTTTCGTCTAAAGTTACACCATAGTAATTCATTCCCAAAATTGGTGTATCTTTTTCTTCGTAAACTACTTCTTCACCCATAAAATTAGTTCCATCAAAATAAGTATCATGATAAATCATATTGTTAGAACTATATTCATAGTCATGTGATGCATTTCTAGATGATTTTTGTTTCCCTACATTTTCATTTGCATAAGTTTGTTTTTTGCTTCAATCAAAAATTCTCTTAAATTATCCATATTATCTCTTTTCTTCCTAAACATTTTGATTTTCTTTTTTAGCTTTTACCAATTCATCATGATAAAAGTAGTTAATAAAGTTTATATTATTTTTACTACAATAGTCATTTATTTCATTTGCTAAATTAGTCCAATAATTTTTATTATTATTTACATAGATATCTACATAATCATCATAATAATTTGGAAATTTTTCTTTTATGTAATTTAATATATTAGTTTTATAAACACCTCTTAAGTTAAGATTTTCAAACCAATATTCATCTATATAATCTTTAGATGTTTCTATTATCTCTTTCCATTCAGTAATATAAGGAAATATTGGTGACATAAATAAGACAGTATGAATACCATTGTTATGCAATTCTTTTAAAGTATTCAATCTTTCTTTTATAGTGCTAGCATTATCCATATCTTTTCTAAAATTTTCACTAATGGTATTTATTGACATACTAACAGATAAATTTCTAATCTGTTTTAATAAGTCTATATCTCTTAATATTAATTTTGACTTAGTAGAAATAGATAAATAGCAATCAGAATCAACTAATTGTTCTAAAATATTTCTAGTTAATTTGTATTTTTCCTCAAAAGGATTATAACAGTCAGTTACTGAAGATAGAAATACATTTTTCTTACTAATCCTCTTCAAATTAATCATTTTGTTGCAGTTTTTTATATCTATAAATGCTCCCCAATCTTCTGTATGTCCTGTAAATCTTTTCATAAATGAAGCATAACAATATTTACAACTATGTGGGCATCCTACATAAGGATTTATAACGTAATCACTTGCTGGTAAATTAGATTTTGTAAGATAATCATTTACATATATATTTTTTTCAATAATATTCATTTGATACTCCCTAACACGTAAAAACTAGATATATTATAGTATAAAATGTAGTATTTGTCCATAAAATATAATAATTTTCATATGTCACTTGCAAAAATATAAATCTTATGTTAAAGTAAAAACAATAAATCGAGATATATAAGAGAGCTTGAAACAATGTATATTATTTTTCGCATACCTGTTTCGAAATCGCTCCAACTTTATGTAGTTTCGAACTAATTATCTAAAATAGAAATATTAATTAATGATATTTCTCAAAAATTAAAAGCTTAACACTTGTCTATTCAAGTATTAAGCTTTTTTCTTTTCAAAATAGATTGAAACCTATGGCTATCTAAATACTGCCTCAAATATTCTATAATTAGTATAGCATTTTTGCGATAAGTCAATTAAAAATTTAATTTTTGATTTACTCATTATTATTATTTCCAAGAATTTTTACTCCACCTGTTGCTTCAACTGTTTTAGTTGCCATTTCTGTTATTTTAATATTTCTGATATTTCTTTTTTTAGAAAATTATCTAAAACTGGTATATCTTGAGTAGCTGTATTAAAAATCATCTTTAAATCCATTTCTCCATAATGATGCGCAAATCTTTCTCTCATCCTAATTATACTTTGCCAAGGAATATTCTTTTTAGTTTCTTCTATATACTTTTTATCTACTCTATCTAACTCCTTTGTTAACTCTCCTATTTGAAAAATTTTCATCGAAATAGAATCTCTAAATATATTATTTGTTTCAAATGTATTGAAGTTACTTCCAAAAAAATCTAAATTCTCACTTATTTCTTTACAATATTTTTGTAAATGTAATAATATTGTAGTTTTTCTATCTAAATTAGTCATAAACAACACTCCTATCTTTTAAAACTTTTTCAAAAAATATTTTCTTTGCTAAAGTCCCATAAATATCTTTACTATTTATTTCTTCAGTATATGTTTCTTCTATTATAATATCAATTTCTTTTCCTAGTTTTTCTTCTAAATCTATTTCTAAATTGCTCAAATTTAACAATGTTACAATATTAGAACCTGTTGTTGCTATCATAATATCAATATCAGATTTTTCTGTTGCTTCACCTCTTGCATATGAGCCGAAAATGTATGCTTTTTGTATGTTATATTTCTTTAATATAGGTGTACATATTTTTATTATTTCTTTTAAGGTATATATTTTATTATTCATCAAAATCACCTTCTTTTATTTTATATTAGTATTATAACACATTAATAAATTCTTAGCAAATTTTCTATTTACCCCAACGCCACATATATTTAAAAACAATTTTCAATTAAATTATACTTTCTTGTTCCAGTCTCACACTCTTTTCAACCATAAAATCAATTACATCATAAAAGCACTCAAATCTGCTATCATTTTTTAATTTAAGCAATCTACTTTTATAATCTTTGTCAAAACTTTGCCAACTATTTTTATACTTAATTAAAGTATTCAAATCCATTTTAAAAGGCTGTAGTTCTTCAATTATATTATCTCTTAGGCGTGTAAAAATATTAAATCCACCAATATCTATATCACTCCAATGCAAAAATCCCACATCACTTTTTTTGTTTAAATCATAATTATTTTGAATAGCCTCATTATTACATTTCTTCTTATCATAAATTTCCACAAAATTATTTTTCACTGCTTCATATATTTTCCTAAAAAATTCGCCTTTAATAGGGCTATATACTCCGCCGTGATATATTACAAATTCATCTTTTTCTTTGTTTTCGATATAGCTTATATAGTTTGTTTTGTTTTCGATAAATACTACTTTTTTTATACCAATCAGCTTAAGATTTTTCATATTCAAAACTGAATAACTATTTATATAACTTCCTTTGCTTACATCCGAAAATTCAAACTCTTTTCCATTTATTGTACATTTCATATTTCCACAAAATTCTAAAACTTCGGGGTATCTTACAATCCCTATTTCTGCTAGCAATTCGTCATCATTTAATTCTGTTAAATCTAAATTTTCTTTTTTATAATATCTTTTTATTATTTTGATTAGATTACTTTGAACTTCTTTTTCAAAATATTTAGAGTTATTATAACACTTTATGCTAAATATTCTCTTTAACATCGTATTTTTTGCTATTGTTTTGCTTTGTTTTGCTTCTTCTTTTATTTCTTCTCTGCAATCTTCTAATATTCCTTTTGTCTCTGCTTTTCCTTGTTCTGTTTCTTCTTTTGGTGCCAATTTGTCATAATAAGCAATTGCACTAGAGCACTGCAACCAATCAATCTCTTGCAATGCTCTAATAATTTCCTTATGTTTTTCTTTCCCTAAAAGAGTATTTTCTTTTTCGAATTTTTCCATATATTGTTGCATATCCTGTTTAAAAATCTGCAACCATTCTTGCTTAAAATTAGCTTCTTTTAAGTTTTCTAGAATTTCTATATAATTTTGCTTTGGATTGATTCTTTTTATTTCTGCATAAGCTTTTTCTACATTTTCTTTTATAAGCCAAATTTCATTCATAATATTTTCTTGTTCAAATTTAACCCAACTAAAATTAACTAATCCTTTATTTTTCAAGTCTTTTACAATTTCATGAAAAAGCATTTTTTCTTCATAATTTTGAATATTATACTCTTTTACATTTTCTAATTTTAAAATAATTCTTCTATTTACATTTTCTAAATATGATTTGCTTTTTTCAAATTTATCTAATAGTTTATTTAAAATTAAATCTTTATAGTTCATATAGGTTTTTTCCTCTTTCCCACTCTGTTACAATTGTGTTTCTTCCTTTTTTGATAACACATAATGTATTTTGTACTAATGGAATAATTTCTCCAGCCTTTTCTGAAGGTGCTGCAATTATAGCTTGGAAACCAAATTTAGGCAATAAATTAAGACTTTCTTTCATTCTTTCTTCATCCATTTTGTTAAAAGCCTCGTCAAAAACAATTAGTCTTAAAGTATTATCATTTCTGTTTTTGTTAATTCTGTATAATTGTGCAAAAGAAGCCAAAACAGAGATGTAAAAAGGTGTTTGAGTCTCTCCTCCAGATTTTTTGTCTAAAGTTCTTGATAAATGCTGAGTTACCCCTTCTTTATCTGTTACAACTAAGTCAAAACTTAAATATGTTTTGTAATCTGTATAAATTGATATATTTTTATTATATATCTCTTCTCCCATATCACTACTTGTAAGCTTTCTAAATAATTCATCTATTTCTTCATGATATTTTGAATTGAAATTTTCTGACCACAAATTTTGTCCTTCCATAAGCATTGGGTCTGTTATCATATCATAAAATCTCTTATATTCTTGTTTTGGCTTTACTTTAAATTGATATCTATCCACACCAAAAGTGCTTGTTTTTAAAGCATTATTTAACTCATCAACTTGAGATTCTACCTCGTCTATATTTGCCTTTAATTTAGAAATAAATTCTTCTCTAAATTGCTCATAGGCCTTGTCTTTTGAGTCTCTTATTTTGTCTATATATTGTGGAAGTTGAACATTTGCAATTTTTTGTAATTCCTCAGTAAACTCTGCATTGCTGTCTTCACTTGCATAATCATATCCAAATTGATATTTATTTGTATATGCTTTTCTTGCCTCTCTTAATGTATTAAATTTTGCATATTTTTGACTTGAATATTTTGCAATTTGAGACTCTGCAATTTTATTAATTGCAATAAGCTTTTTGCTATTTTGTTCTTTTTCAAATTCAGGCTCCCCAAAGTTTTCAATCCAATCTGCTTTATATTTTTCTTTAATTTCTTTATTTTTATGAATTAGCTCTGATTCAAAATTAGGAATTTTTTCAGTTTTTATAATTTTATTTTTTTCCTCAAGCCCTGCCTGTTCTCTGTCTTTACTAGAATTTTCGTTTCTTAAATTTCCAATTTGTAATTCCAAATCTGCAATCTCTTTGCTAATTTTCTCAATCCATGTTAAATCTAAAGAATCAAGCTCTTTTTGATATTTCTCTTTATCTACAATCCATTCAGGTTTTTGCCTAATAAAACTCATATCTTCTTTAACATATCTTATCTCATTATCAGTGAAAATTTCAGCATCTTTAAGTTCTTTTGTAATATTTTTAATATTTTGTATGTTACTTGATTTTTGCTTATTTTGTTCAAACTTTTCTTGTTTTAGCTTAATTTGCTCTTCTATAGATTTTTTTCCAATGAAATTAAATTCATTGTGTTTGTCTGCTAGTTTTCTTAAAACATAATTCTTGTATAGCATACAATCCGCTGTAATTGCTGTTTTATAATTTCTTAATTCTTCAGTTCCATCACATTTAATAACTCTGCCAAGTAAATAATTTATATAAGTTTTTGCAAAATCATTTTCTGTTTCTATTTCTTCTGCCAAACTATTTGGTTCTTGCCTAGGATTAATTTTTTGAATTTTATCAATATCTACAATACCAAAACCATAATATTTTCCATCTTTTGCAATATTTCTATATATTTTTGACGCTTCAGAAAAGTATTTTGGATTTAAAATAAAATAGAACATTTGGCTATTAAGATAGCATTCAATTGCATTTTTCCATTTTAAATCTTTTATTTCTAGCAAGTCTGCTAAAATATTCACTTCAACTTTTTCATTAAATTTCTGTTCAAGCTCTGTTTCTAATCTATTTTTAAATTCCATTAAATTAGCCTTATATGGTTTTACCCCAGCATTTAAGCTTGCAATTTCTTTTTCTAAACTTTCTTGCTGTGCTAAAATTTGATTTTGTTCTTCTGATTTTTTATAAAAAATCTCATTGGCAAAATTGTTAATTTTCATCATTTCTTCTTTTATTTGTAACAAAATATTTTCATCAAATTCAGATAAATTTGCTTCATTAATAGAAAGCAAATATTCTATATTATCTTTTAAACTTATTGAAATTTCTATAATTTGAGGCTCCTCAATATTATTTTTTTCTTCTAAAAATTGATAAATGTTTATTCTCCATTTAGAAATCTTGTTCCTAAAACTAATAATCAAGCTCTTTGTTTTTTCTTCAATACTTTGCAATTTCGAGCTAATCTCGCTAAGTTTTTTCTCTAAATTTTGCTGTTTTTGATTAATATCTGAAGCACCTTTTTCTTCTTTTTTCTCGTCTTGAACTTTACTTAATTCTATAATTTTATTTTTAATTTCTTGTTTTTCTTTTTGCAAAATTTCAATTTTTTCTTTGTTTTGTTCAAATTGCCTATATGTCTTATTAAGTTCATTTTCTGCCATTTTCAAATTACTTTTATCAAATAAATATCTTTGAACAAGCTCTTTTTCTTTATCTTGTTTATATAAATTGTATAAATCCTCTATTTTTTGAAGTTCCTCTTGCCTTTGTTGCATTGAAAATGCTTCTTTTTCTAATTGTTTGTAATGCCTTATATTTTCTTTCATTTTCTCTATATCAATTTCATTTGTAGCATCACAAACATATTCACTAATAAATTTTTCAATGTCATCTATTGGAGTAAATGTAACCGATTTTTTAAAAAGGTTGAAAAATTTAGGTTTTAGAGCTCCCATTTTAGCTAAAAGTTCATTTTGATATGATTTGTTACTTTCTTTAAAAGTACTGAATTTGCTAGTTGAATAGTTTTTTGCAAAAAAGGTCTTTAACTTTTTATAATCCATAGCTATATTTGTTTCTTCATCTATAAAATGATTTTCTGGGATTTTATCATTTAAAATAAAAAACATGTGGTCTGTTGGAGCATCTTTGTAAGAATCAAAAACAATTCCACAAGTGAAGTATTTTTTCTCCACAGTATCGAAAAACTCTGTAGCAATATAGCTTGTGAACCTTCCACTTCTCTTGCTTTTAAACCCAACATCTCCATCATCTGAAATTTCACCTTTTAAATATCCATCAAGAGTTCTACCACTCTTGTCATTTGCGGCTTTATTGAAAAATGTTCCTCTTGTATCTCCAAGCATAACAATTTGCAAAGCATCAATAATTGTGGATTTTCCAGAGCCATTTTTTCCTGTCATAAAATTTACAGAGTTAAAATTCATTATTTCATGTTCGAAAAAATACCATTTAATAAGTAACATTCTTTTTCAAGCTTTCCTGCTAATTGTCATATATGGTATAGTATACCTTCCATTTTTCACATATTCTTTATTATACTCAATATTGTAGGAACTCTTCTCTGCTCTCATAGTTCCAAGCATAAGTAAAATAAAATCCTCATCATTATCAATATTTATATCACTTGTTGTAATAATATTTTTTTGTCCTAACAAATTATCCATATACTTACTAACTTTTTCGGAAGTGTAACTATTATTAATTTTTTCAAGAAATTCTTTAAAATCTTCTTTACTATCTATTTCTATCTTTTCAACTGCAAGAGGTTTTCCTTGTTTTTTGTCACTCTTTGAACTTCTTAAAAATATCGAATCTTTATCAATATATTTTTGTTTAAAAAGATTTGCATTTTGTATCATTAGACTAATAACATCTTCTTTTTTCGCATTTTTTAAGATATTTATAAGCTTACCTTTTAGTTCTCTATCACTTGTAAGCAAATATCCTATTCTTCTATTTGTAGCTCCAACATATTCTGTATTCTTTTTATCAACTATTGAAATTTGTTTATTAATATTTGTGTATATATCTTGCATTTCAAATAATTTATTTAGTAAATCATTTTTCGCTTCTTCCTCTTTTTCGTAGTTACCACTGTTCAGAGCCTGACCTATAAGCTCTTTAAAAATATCTTCATCACCCGCAATTTTGTCTATCATCTTGCAAATAGGAACTTTGTACATATCTACTGGATCATCTGTTTTTAATGGGTGATAAATTTTATCCATATAAATTTTATATTTATCAAAATGTTCTTCTAAAATTTGATTGATTTTTTCTAACTCTGTAATTTTTCTATAATATCTTCCTAAATTATGATGTAATGATTTTATTGAATTAACTAATTTTGTAGTGTTTTCGTAGGCAGATAAAACCGCTCTGTATAGCTGTTTAATATCTTCATTTATGGCAATTTTTAGCGAAGCATAAGTTGTGTATGCATAAGAATTGTATTCGATATTTTTCTGCTTTGTAAATGAATAAAGCAAATCTATTATCTCTATTGCATAATCCGGAATAATAATATCTTCTTCAAAATTGTTTCCTTGCATCTCTGTCTCAATCCACCCAGCCCATTTTAACCTTCTTAAAATGTAGTGAGCTTTTCCTGATAATGAATTTTCTATTTCTTCTTCATCTTCATTATTAATTTGCAATATTTCATCTTCCATTTTTGAGATTATTGCAACTGCAACATCATCTTTTGGCATTGACATTTCTTGCTTAAATTGTTCTCTTATTACAAACAATGCATTAATATATATTTTTTTGTTTGGTGATGATAATATTGAAAATAAATTTTCTGGTAAAATTTCAAATAAATTCATTGTTCCCTCTCCTTGAATTATGTCAACATTTTATCATAGATTAGCTTGTTTGTAAAGGAACTTATAAGAAAAATTAGGATTTTAGCATTTTTTGGATGCAAAAACATTATTGTTTTATCAGGATCTATTAACTATGTGGTTAAAATAAAAACTTATTGCAATAAAAGTAGCAAAATGCTATACTATAAGTGTTTGATAAAACTTATTAAAGGAAAGGATGAAGAAAATGGAAGATAATAAAAAAGAAGTGAAAAAAATATCTCTTACAACTTATGTAATATCTTTAATTATAATGGCAATAGTTGTTGCAATATGTATGGTAATATTTTTAAATAAAAACTATGAAATTAAAGGAAACGACACTTACACACAAGAAATAAATCAACAGATATCATCTACTCAAAATAGGATTGATAGTAATGATGTGGATAAAAATGAGTATACCTCATATAACACAAATAAATCATCAATAGAAAATAATACCAATGTTTCTGAAATCATAAAAAAAGGGATAAATGTAGATAGTAATAATATTGAATGGGAAGAATATCCAGAAAATATGAATAAAGAAATTAGCAAAATGAGCAAAGATTTTGAATTTCTTGTAGACCAAATAGAAGGAAATGATAGTAGAGAAACAAAAACACTATACAGTTATTTGAAGAATGGATATAATGATTATAGTATATTAAAACAATATTATGAAGGAGACGGAACTGAAATAATTAGAAAGTCAAGCAACTATCCACAGTTTGATGATAATTCACAAAGAAATGTGATTTATAGATATTCAGACAAGATAATGTGTGAAATTGCAACACTTCAAGAAGTTTTGTATTATTCATACAATTGGGGAGAAAAAAGTGAAAGAGAACAAGAAATTGAACAAGCAAAGATGGAAAGTGCACAAAATGCTAAAATTGGTGAAACAGTTGCATATCAATGGAATAATTTAAAAAACTTAACTGAATATAATGGACACAGTAATCTAAGCAATAAAAGTTACTATTATCAGATAAATAAAATGGTAATAATGAATGGATATAATAATAGTGAATACTGGTATAAAACAACTGCAAGAGCTAAAAAAATTAAAGTAACAATAAATAATGATAAAGAATATTTTTTTGATTTAAAAGATACCAATAAAGCACAAGAATTTAGCATAGATTACAAACAAAATAGTGTTGAGAAACCTGTAAATATAGAAATTGAAGTATTAGAAAAGTATAATGGTGAAAAAATAGATGATGTTTATATTTCTGATATACAATTTGGAATAACATCAAATATACCTCAGGGAAGGTAAATAATCAAAATTAATGTAATTTATGGCATTATACCAATTGAAGATGAGATTATAAATACTCAAGTAAAATTAAAAAAATATTTAATTTATAAAAATATAAGTTATCGACTAATTTTTAATCAAAATATATTAAAATTAGTTGATAACTTGCTATTTAAATTATACTATCTTTTTATTTTCTTTATTAAATGTTTTTGGGATGTGTCCCTAAAAACATTAAAATTATTGATTAATTAAAAAAAATGTAGTAATATATAAAAAGTATAGAGTAGGAAATAAGTAGTTAAGATTCAATAGACGGGAATTTGCTATTGAAGCAAGATGCAAATCGCTTATTTATTTTCGCCTTCCGCTATCAAAGAATTTTATAAAGAATATTTATTATGTCTTCTTTCTTTGGAGTGGAAAAACTTTAAAGATAAGGAGATTTTTGAAATGAATGTAGAAAAATATTTATCAAATTTTTTTAAAGGAACTAAAAATCCAACATTAAAAGCAATGGAATATTTTATGGAGGAATTTGGACACCCTGAAAAAAATTTAAAAATAATACATATAGCAGGTACAAATGGAAAAGGCAGTTGCACTGAAATGATAACAAATATATTAATTAAAGCAGGGTTTGTAGTTGGAAAATTTATTAGTCCACATTTAGTAAACTATAATGAAAGAATAAGTATTCAGAATAACAATATAAGCAATGAGAAGATGGAAGAAATTATAGAAAAAATTAAGCCTAAAATTGATAAATACAATAGTATAAATGATACAAAAGTAACTTTATTTGAACTCGAAACTACAATGGCTATTTTATATTTTTATGAGAATAATTGTGATTTTGTAGTATTAGAAGCCGGGCTTGGTGGATTATATGATTGTACTAATATAGTAAACCCAATAATATCAATTATAACAAGTATTGGATATGACCATATGGATGTTTTAGGAAATAACTTAGTAGAAATTGCAAAGCAAAAAGCAGGAATAATTAAAGAAAATTCTGAAACAGTATTTGCTGTTTCAGATGAAGAAGATGTAAATAATATAATAGAAAAAACATGTTTAAATAAAAATAATAAATTACATCTTGTGAAAAAACAAGACATCAAAAATTATTCATATACACAAGATTTTCAAAAATTTGACTATAAAAATTATAAAGATATTATAATAAATCTAAAAGGAGAAAAGCAATTATTAAACAGCAGTATAGCAATAGAATGTATAGAAATATTAAGAGAAAAATCCTATAATATTTCTGATGAAACATTGCGAGTAGGTTTGAAAACTGTTGTACATAAAGGAAGATTTGAAATAATAAGTAAAAACCCATTGATGATTTTTGATGGAGCTCATAACAAACCTGCAATAGAAAATTTTACAAAAAGTTGTGAAATGTATTATAAAAATCAAGAAAAAGTATATATTATTTCGATATTAAAAACTAAAGACCATAATATGATTTTGAGAGAACTTTTAAAAGATGAGAAATCTATTTTTATTTTTACTAGTGGAAATGATGAGGAAAGATATATTTCAAAAGAAGAGCTATTAGAAACTGCTAAAAAATATACAAATAATAAAGAATTATATATGCAAGAATTAGAAAGTGCAATTGATTTAGTAAAAGAAAAATATATGAATAAAGTTGTATTTTTTGTAGGAAGTTTTTATGTTTATGGAGTTGTAACTAAAAAATTAGAGGCAGATAAAAATGATTAAATTTGAAAACGTATGTTTTAAATACGAAAATGGAGAAAATTTTTAATTTTTGATAAGTTTTCATATTAAAGAGTTATATAAAAAGAGGTGTTAAATTTGAAAATAAACATTGTAATGGTTGAGCCTGAAATACCACAAAATACAGGAAATATAGCAAGAACATGCGCTATAACTGGAGCTAAATTACATTTAGTGCATCCTTTAGGTTTTAGCATAAATGAAAGAGCATTAAAAAGAGCAGGTTTAGATTATTGGGATAAATTAGATATTGAAGAACATAATTCATTAGATGAATTTTTAGAAAAATATAATCCCGAAAATCATAATATGTTTTTTGCTACAACAAAGGGAAAAACTAAATATACAGATATTGATTATTCCAAAATGGATGAAGTATTTGTGCTATATGGTAAGGAAACAAAAGGTTTACCTGAATGGCTATTAAAAAAATATCTAAATACAAAAACAATTAGAATACCAATGCTTGCAACATTAAGATCTCTAAATCTTTCAAATTCGGTTGCAATAATAACATATGAAATATTAAGGCAAAAAGATTTTGAAAATTTACAAGAAACAAGTGAATACTTTTAAATAGTTACTATTTATTGGTTTTAATTCAGGTATATTCTCAAAGCATTGAAATATTAATACTTTTCAAAGTTTCTCGGCTTATTTCGTAATTTAAGAAATTCTACATCGATTTTTCGGCACCCTTTCACTTAGTCC
>CAMVKF010000037.1 GCA_947168035.1 uncultured Clostridia bacterium
CATTTATTTGCAATTAATTTATTTATATCTACATTTATGCATAAAACTAAAAAAATAATAGGGATAAGTTTAGGTATTGTATTTATTTCGTATGTACTTAGCGTATTATCTGAATTATCTTCAAATATAGAATTTATTAAATATTTTAGTATATATACTTTAGCAGATATTAGAAATGTAATATCTGAAATATGTATAAACCCATGGAATATTTTTATTAGTTTATTAATAACCTTTACATTTATTATAGGTTCATATATTAGATATAATAAAAAAGAATTAATTTAATTAAAAACAGGGACGAAGAAATTTTTCTTCGTCTCTGTTTTTGGCTATTTTCCAAGTTCGTATATTGCTTTTGCATAAATTTTGCAAGCGAGAACTAATTTATCAATATCTACAAATTCGTTTGCTTGGTGGCACATATCAGTATCTTCTGGAAAGTTTGCACCAAAAGATACACAATTTTCAAATGCTCTTGCATAAGTTCCTCCACCAATTGCAATAGGCTCATAATTTGAATTAGTTGCATTATTAAAAATTGAGGTTAAAGTTTTAACTAAAGGATTATCTTTTGGAACATATAGAGGTTCTTGAATTCCACCAATTTCGGTTTCTAAATTGTAGGTATTGCATATTTTAGATATAGTATCTGAAATACTTGCAATTGGTGTATTTACAGGGATTCTTAAATTGATTCCTATTTGTAAAAATCCTTCATTAAATTTAAAATGTCCAACATTTAGTGTAAGACTTCCAGATTCATCTTGTATATCAATATTTAAAGATTTTCCGTTATATTCTGTACCTATATTTTTTTCGAAAAAATCCAAAATATTTAAATTTAAATTAAAATGTTTATAAATTCTATTTAGCAAAATAAGCATTGGAGAAATAGCATTTTTTCCAAGGTTAGGGTGTGCACTATGTGCCTGAATACCTTTAGAAATTAAGCAAATTTTATTTTCATTAATAGTATAAGAAATATCAAAATTTAGCTCATTTATTGTATTATTTATATAATTTATGCAATCTGTTAAATTTATTTTTTCTAAGTCTAATTCTAAATTTACACTACAATATTTTGGAACAACATTAATAGCATTATTTTTACAATCAATATCAATTATTTTTATTGGTAAATTATTTGAATAAGCCTCTTTTATATAAATAGTTGCAATGCCTTTTTCAGCATAAATACAAGGAAAATCAGCATCAGGGCTAAAACCAACTGTTGGGTATTCTTCGTTTTTTTTGTAATGAGCAATACATTTCCAAGATTTTTCTTCATTAACACCTAAAATTAAACGAACTCTAGAGTTTATTTTTAAATTATCGCAAGCAGCTTTCATAGCATAAAGTGAGGCAATTACAGGTCCTTTATCATCAATTGTGCCACGACCATAAATTTTATTATCTTTTATTGTTGCTTCAAATGGAGGAGTGTTCCAGCCATCACCACTTGGAACAACATCTAAATGCCCAATAATACCAACTAATTTTTCACCTTCACCAAATTCAATATAACCACAATAATTATCAATATTTTTAGTTCTAAAACCTAACTTTTTTCCTAAATCTAAGGTATAATCTAAAGCTTTTTTACAACCTTCACCAAAAGGAATTTCAAGATTTCCTGTTTCTTCAGAAACACTAGGAATATTAATTAAATTACAGGTTTCAGAAACAATAGTATCTTTTAAATTTTCAATATATTCATCTAACATATGCAAACCTCCTAATATATTTTGTATTATTATATTATAGAATATAACATAATACAATTAAAAAATAAAATTTCCTAGATATAGATAAAAAAATATGTACATTTTTTATGAAATGTGGTATAATGGAAATAGGATGAAGAGAAATGGAGGGATAATAATGTTTGAAACAAAATATAGTAAGTTTTTAACAATATTATTAATAATCATAATTATATCAGTAATTGGATTGGGAGGTTATTTGGGTTTTAACTATTATAATAATTATAAAATAAATAATGATTCTGATAAGTTTGTATCAACTTTTGTAGAAGAAGTTGGAGAAAATAATCCTGAAAATAATGGGAACAATGGAAATAGTACAAATGAAAACCAAACATCAAGTATAGCTGGAAATATATCAACAGCTAGTGCAGGAGAAAATAATAAAACAAAACAAACTTATAAAGGATTTAATGTTATTGGAACTATAGAAATACCAAAAACAAATATAACATATCCTGTTTTAGAAGGTCCACCAACAGTAAAAAATCTAGAAATTGCTGTTGCAGCTTTATATCCTCAATATGCAGAATTAAATACAGTAGGAAATGTTGTAATTGTTGGTCATAATTATAGAAATAGTCTATTTTTCTCAAATAATAAAAAATTAGCTAAAGGTGATATTATTTATATTACAGACTTAAACAAAAAAAGAGTTACTTACAGAATTTATGAAGTATTCCAAGCAGATAAAAATGACACATCATTCTACAATAGAGATACAGATGGAAAGATGGAAATAACATTGTCAACATGTACAGATGCAAGTAATGATCAAAGAATAATAGTAAAAGCAGTTGCAGAATAAAAAATGTTACTAGTTCAGTAAAAATTTGCACAAAGTAGCCAAACGCAGGGATTGCACTTTTCTTTCGAAAACTTGCAGAAAGAAAACGTCCAATCCCGACGAGATTTGGAGGATTTTATTGCACTCATTGAATTGAAATAAAAAATAAAGGAATTTTAAAAATTCCTTTATTTTTTTTTCAATTTAATATATAATACCAAATATGGAAGGAATGAAATTTAAAATGAATAAAATTCAAGCAAAAAAGAGAATTGAAGAATTAAGAAAACAAACAGAGTACTATGCAAACAAGTATTATGTTGATGATAACCCAGAGGTATCAGACTTTGAGTATGATATGCTTATGTTAGAACTGCGCAACTTAGAAAAAGAGTATCCTGAATATATTTCAAAAGAATCACTTACTCAGCATGTGGCAGGTAAAGTAGGAGAAGGCTTTAAAAAGGTAGAACATAAAATACCGTTATTGAGTATACAAGATATATTCAGTATACAAGAAATAATAGATTATGTAAACAAGATAACAGAAAAAGCAAATCAAGAAAATATAGAAAATAACAATTTTGTGGTTGAAACAAAAATTGATGGTTTAACAGCTTCGTTAGAATATGTAGATGGTGTATTTGTTAGAGGTTCAACTAGAGGCAATGGTTTAGTTGGAGAAGATGTTACCGAAAATTTAAAAACTATTAAAAATATCCCAAAAAAATTAACAGAGAATATAAAAATAACAGTTCGTGGAGAAGTTTTTATTTCAAAAGCTGATTTTGAAAAGATGAATCAAGAAAGATTAGAAAATGGAGAAGAATTATTTGCAAATGCAAGAAATGCTGCCTCTGGTTCTTTAAGGCAGTTAGATAGTGAAATTACAAAAAAAAGACCACTAGATATATATGTATATAATGTTCAAGAAATTACAGGAAAATCTTTTAATTCACATTTTGAAGAATTATTATATTTAGAAAAGCTTGGGTTTAATGTAAATCCTGTCAAAATTTTTTGCAAAACTTCTGATGATGTAAAAAAAGCAATAGAAAAGATAGGAGCAGATAGGGATAAGTTGACATTTGGAATAGATGGAGCAGTTATTAAAGTTGATGATTTAAATTTTAGAGAAATTTTAGGTACAACTGCCAAAAACCCTAGATGGCAAGTGGCTTATAAATATCCACCTGAGCAAAAACAAACAAAATTAATTGATATTGTATGTAATGTAGGAAGAACAGGAGTAATAACACCTCTTGCAATATTAGAACCAGTTTCTATAGCAGGTTCTACAATATCAAAAACTACCCTTCATAATGAGGATTTTATTAAACAAAAAGATATAAAAATAGGAGATACTGTACTTATTCAAAAAGCAGGAGATGTTATTCCAGAAATTGTAAAACCTATTAAAGGAAAAAGAACAGGTGAAGAAAAAGATTTTGAAATGCCAAAAATTTGCCCTGTTTGTGGAGCTCTAGCAATAAGAAATGAAGGGGAAGTTGCTACTAGATGTACTGGAACAGAATGCCCAGCAAAACTTCACAGAAATTTAGTACATTTTGTATCTAGAGAGGCAATGAATATAGATGGTTTAGGTGAAAATATTATAGAAACATTGTTAAACAAAAACCTTATTTCAAATATAGCAGACATTTATAATTTAACATTTGAAGACATTTGCTCACTTAAAAAAAATGGTACTAAATTTGCAAGCAATTTAATAAATGCAATTGAAAATAGTAAGCAAAATGATTTATTTAGATTAATTACCGCACTTGGAATTAACCATATTGGTGTAAAAGCTGCAAAAATTCTAGCTAAAAAATTTAAAACAATGGAAAATATAGAAAAAGCAGGGGTAGAGGAATTATCTACGATAGATGATATTGGACCTATAATGGCTAAAAGCATAATAGAATTTTTTGAACAAGAACAAACAAAAGATTTAATAAATAAATTAAAACTTGCAGGAGTTAATATGAAGTCTCAAAATGAAGAAGTGGGTGGAGACCAAAGATTTGATGGAAAAGTCTTTGTATTAACAGGTGCTTTAGAAAAATATTCGCGTGAGGAAGCATCTAGTATAATTGAAAAATTTGGAGGAAAAGTTTCAAGTTCAGTTTCTAAAAAAACAAATTATGTGCTTGCAGGAGAAGACGCAGGAAGTAAACTTACAAAAGCTCAAAGCTTAGGAATTACAATAATTTCAGAAGAAAAATTTGAAGAAATGATTAAATGAAAAAGTTACATTTCAGGTGTAATTATATAAAAAATTAAATATATTCGATTTTAAGAAGAGCTTACTGAATTGTAACGTTACGAGAAAGGAGTATATATATAAGTGAACGATTATACTTTTGAAATGATGTATGAAGATTTAAGAAATGGATACCAAATTTATTATACATATGTTAGAAATAGATATTTATTATTTAAAACAGCAAAAAATTGTTATACACAAAAATTAATTAGTGAAAACACTAAAAATCCACATCCGAGAACTACTATGCTTACTTTAAAAAGGGTAAAAGAAATATTTCCATTTATGGAAGATATTGAGTTCAAGGTAATAGAGGGATAATTGAGAAAGGAATGTGATTAAAAATGAAGATATATATTTCGGGTTCTATGTATGGAGGAACACAAAAAATTGATACATACAAAATTTTAATTAAAGAATTAGAAAAATATGGGGAAGTTTTAAATAAACAAGTTGCAGATGAAAATGCAATTGCAAATGAAAAATACCAAAAAGATGAAGATATTTACAAAGACTTAGAAAATAAATTATATGATGCAGACATAATTTTTGCAGAAGTATCAATTCCGTCTTTAGGAGTAGGGTATGAACTTGGGTTTGCAGACAAGCTAGGAAAAAATATAGTTGCTATATATGATAAAAATTATATAGATAAAATTTCAACTATGATAAGGGGAAATAAAAGAATAAAATTAATACCATATAACAATATTTCTGAAATTACAAATAACTTAGATAATATAATTAAAATATAAAATTTTAATAAAGAATATTTATACAGTACAGTTTTTTATCCATAAAGGACAAAAAGAACTGTACTTTTATTTTTATTAAATTAATCATATTTAATAGAATTTCCAATATATATTAATAACTAAAAACTAAGGAAGCGGTGAAAGTTTGAAAAATAATTACAATTTTTTTCCAAACTGATTTATGCCTTTAGGAAGGAATGAGATTATATATGGAAAGAACTTTGTCTGTTGAAGAAAGAATAAGAAGAGCAGAAGAAATTTATAACAGAAGAAATGGGAATAATTATTATGATACATATTTAAATAAATCAAAAAATAAAAAATCACATGGTTTAGGTAGAAGGTTATTAAAGCAAATTATAGTATGTTCACTTATTTATTGTGTATTTTATGTGGTTTCAAACAGAGAATATTATTTGTCAAAGCAATTTTTAGATAAAGTTCAAGAAGTTTCTTCAAAAAATGTTGTATTAAATAATACATATAATTATGTGATGGGTTATGTTAAAAAATACATAAAATTACCAGAAGAGGAAGTGGAGCAACAAGAGGAAGTACAGCAGCAAGAAGAAACACAACAACAAGAAAATAATACAAGTGTTGAAAGTGTTTCAAAAACAAGTGATGAAAACATAGGAGGAGCAAATGAGGAAGAAGTTAGCAAAAATGAGCAGACACAAGAAGAACAAGATGTAGAATATTTAAAAAATAAAATAAATTTTATTTTACCAGTGGAAGGGGCAATAAGTTCAACTTTTGGTTGGCGAAGCCCAACAACAAGTACAGTTCCAAAATACCATACAGGGCTTGACATAGCAGCATCTACAGGGACTGTAATAAAATCAGCAACAGATGGCAAAATTATACTTGCATCAAGTCAAGGGGATTATGGAAAACACTATAAAATTCAAATAGATGATGTAATAATTGTTTATGCACATTGTAGTAAATTATATTTAAAAGAAGGAGATACTGTTAAACAAGGACAAGAAATAGCAGAAGTTGGATCAACAGGAAATTCCACAGGTCCACATCTACATTTTGAAATAAGAAGAGAAGAAAGACTTATAGACCCACAATTAATTTTAAATATATAAGGTAAGGTTACTGTTCAGTCAATTTATGAACAAAGTAGCCAAACGCAGGGATTGTACTTTTCTTGTCTCAAAACTTGCAGAAAGAAAACGTCCAATCCCGACGAGATTTGGCGGATTTTTAGAGTGCTTATTGAACTGTAACAAGGGAAGGTTATGATTTTTAGAATAGATTTAAAAATAATTGCTTTGATTATTATTTTATATTTTACCAACCAAATAAGGCTATACAGCATAATAATGGTATTTGCGATTTTACATGAACTATCTCATTTGTTTATGGGAATGGTTTTAAAAATGAAAGTAAGAGCATTTACAATAATGCCATTTGGTTTATATATAGAATTTAAATCTCCAATAAAGGATAATAATTATATAAAACAAGAAATAAGCAAAATATTAATTGCTTTGGCAGGACCTGTATTTAACCTAATGATGATTTATATAACACATTATTTAAAAATTAATCCAGAATTAAAAAAAATTATAGTAAACTCAAACTTAAGTTTATTTCTATTTAACTTATTACCTATTTTTCCATTAGATGGAGGAAGAATAGTAAAATCAGCCTTAAGAATCTTTTTAAATAAAAAATTAGCAATTATTTATACAAATAGAATATGTAAGATAACATTATTTATATTAACATTTTTATTTAGCATATTAGTTTATTATTATAAAAATCTAATGCTATTATTTATTATAATTTATTTATGGTATATAGTGCTTAAACAAATCCCACTTGGGACCGGTTCTTTTTTGGGATTTTAATGTAAATAACTAATCCTGTTTAACCGCACATCATTTTTTAAAATCCCAAAAAAGAACCGGTTCCAAGTGGGATTTACCAAAAAGGACCGTCCCCAATTGAAAATTTTGTCGAATTTTGCGATGAAAAGTTTAAATAAAATAGCAATAATATGTTGACAAATTATGTAAAAGGAATTATACTATTATTAAATTATATAATTTATTTGTAATATTTTTGTGGATGCATACACAATAAGTATTACTTTTGTCAAAAGAGTTATAGCTCAAAATTTTTTTATCAAATGTTTTATTTTTTTATAAAACTCATAATCAAAAAATCAATAAGAGGGTGATAATTTTTAATATATGATATAACTAATGTATATGAATTTAAAATAGCAAAACTACGAAATTAAAAAACTATAAACTTTTCACTCATGATAAAAACTTAGCAAAGTGAATAACCTAAAAATTATAAAATTGAATTTAAAATTTAAATTAGAATTAAAAATTAAGATTAAAATTGAAAAATTTAAATGCTAACCAGTGAAATGTTAATTATAAAATAAAAAGGAGGGTATGAGTTGAAATAAACCATTATACTTAAGGTATAAGCTTTGCCAAATAAAAATTTTAATAAGAAAAAGGAAAATAAAAACAAGATGGCAATTATTATTGCCATCTTAATTATTAATTATTAGGTTCTATTCCCAAATATGGAAGAACTTCTTTTAAAATATTTGAAACAACAGGAGCTGCTGTTTGCCCACCTTGGTGGCTTTTACCTTTAGGGTCGTAAAGTGTAACTAAAACAACAACTTTAGTATTTTCAATAGGTGATATTGCAACAAAAGATGTTGTATAACCTGCATTTTTATCAGCCGCATTTGGTTCAGATGTACCAGATTTACCACCAATTGCATAACCTGCAACTTGGGCATTTTTACCAGTTCCTCCAGTTACAACAGACTGCATCATAGACTTCATTTCATTAGAAGTTTTTGAAGATAAAACTTGTCTTATTGTGTTTGTTTCTATATTTTTTATTTCGCCAGTATCTATGTTGGTTACAGATTTTACAATTTTAGGTTGAACTAAATAACCATTATTTGCGATAGCAGATACAGCTGTACACATTTGAAGTGGGGTTATTGTAAATCTTTGTCCAAAAGACATAGTAGCAAGTTCAACAGGACCTACTTTATCTTGTTTAGTAAATATTCCTGTTGCTTCTCCAGGAAGACCAGATTTTGTTTTATCAAAAAATCCAAATGCATTGTAATATTTGTAAAGAGTGTTTACACCTATTCTTTTTGCAAGTTGCATAAATGATGGGTTACAAGAATCCATTAGGGCTTCTCTTAAAGATTCTCCTTGATGTGTAGAAAAATAAGGAGCTTGTGCATACCAACATTGAATTTTAGCATCATAAATTTGTTCATAACCTTTACAATAAAAGTCGTTTGCAATATCTGGTTTAGTTATATTTTCTTCTAAAGCAACAGATGCCGTAATTAATTTAAATACTGAACCAGGTTCATAAGTTTCAGAAACAGACCTTACTTTCCACATTTGGTAGATTCTAGATGTTTTGTCTTTTTGAGAAAGATTGTCCCAATTATCAGCATAAAATGAAGTTGGGGTAAAAGGTGAATTTAAATCGAAATTAGGAATAGAAGCCATAGCTAAAATATTTCCAGTAGATGGTTCCATAATAATAGCATTTCCACCTTTTGAACATGCATTTTCTTCAACAGCTTGTTTTAAATATTTTTCTACAATTTTTTGAATATTTATATCTAAGGTTAGAGTTAAATTGTAGCCATTTTCAGCATCAATAAAGGCTTCTTGTGAGTTTGGAATTTCACCTTGTGAGGCATCAGTAGAAGTTACAATTTTACCATTAACACCTGTTAAAAGAGAGTTATAGGAATTTTCAATTCCAGATAAACCTTGGTTATCTGTTCCACAAGTTCCTATTATTTGAGAAGCAAGTGTTCCGTAAGGGTAGTATCTTTTACTATCTTCATCTATGTTTATACCAGCATATATTTTATGTTCTTTCATCCATTCTTTTAGTTCATTTACTTTATCTTCTTCAACTTTTTTTGCAATTACAACAGTAGCTGAATTAGAGTTTAAATTATTTAAGGTTTCATTGTAGTCTAGCTCAAAAATTTTTGATAATCCTTCAGCAATTGTTTGTTTAACACTTGCAAGGTTAGAATTATTTTTAGCTTTTATTTTAGCAGGATTTACAGAAATTGTATCAACAGTTTCTGAGATTGCAAGATGAGCACCTGTTGCATCATAAATATTACCTCTTTTACTACTAATTTCTTCAGAAATAGTCTGTTGTTTTGAGGCCAAGTCTGCTAAATATGCCCCATTTATAAGTTGAAGATAAAATAGTCTAAAACACAGTAAAATTAATAATAAAAAAATAATAATTAACATACAGCGTAGTTTTTTGTTTGATATTACATTTGCAGTATTTAATATATTTTCATTTTTAGAAGATACGCTTTTTTTATTAGTTTGTTTCTTTTTTGAATTTTTCTTTTTCATAAAATCACCATAAATATTTTATATTAATTAAATACAAAAATCAATAAATTTGAAAAAAAAGGGAGGATATTATTTTGTTATCAAAAATAAATACTATGGCACTAGAAGGGCTAAATGGATATTTAGTTGAGGTGCAATCTGATGTATCTGGAGGGCTTCCAAGTTTTGAGATGGTAGGGCTTCCAGATATAAGGGTAAAAGAAGCAAAAGAAAGGGTAAGAGCTGCAATAAAAAATTCTGGTATGGAATTTCCAAGCAGAAAAATAGTTGTAAATTTAGCACCTGCAGACAAAAGAAAAGAGGGAACTTTTTTTGACTTGCCAATTGCAATAGGTATTTTAAGTGCTATTGAAGATATTAGAATAATTACATCAATTGACTTAAATGAAACAGTTTTTTTAGGAGAGCTTTCTTTAGATGGAAAAGTAAATAGAATAAATGGAATTTTACCTATGTGTATAGAAGCTGTAAATTTAGGAATAAAAAGAGTGATACTTCCAAAAGAAAATAGCAAAGAAGCAAGTATTATAAAAAATTTAGAAATTATTCCTGTAAGTAGTTTAGGAGAATTAATAAATTACTTAAGTGGTGAAGCAAAAATTGCCCCAGAGCCATATACAAAGGATTTTATTTTAAAAAATGAAAATTATAGGAATTTAGATTTTTCAGAAGTAAAAGGACAAGAAAATGCAAAAAGAGCTTTGGAGATTGCAGCAGCAGGTTCACATAATTGTCTGCTTATCCGGGAGCCCTCGGGGCTGGTAAAACAATGCTTTCAGAAAGGGTAACTACAATTTTGCCAGATTTAACATTTGAGGAAGCCTTAGAAATAACAAAAATTCATAGTATATCTGGGGAGTTAGAAAGTGATGGCAGTTTAATTACCTCAAGACCTTTTAGAAGACCACATCATACAAGTTCACCAGTTTCAATAATTGGTGGTGGAAGAATACCAAAGCCAGGAGAGATAAGCTTAGCTCATTTTGGAGTATTATTTTTAGATGAAATTCCAGAATTTAAAAAAAGCACTTTAGAAGTATTAAGAGGACCATTAGAAGATGGAAATGTAACAATAAGTAGAGCTAATGCAAAACTAACATATCCTTCAAACTTTATGCTTATTGCTAGTATGAACCCCTGTCCATGTGGATATTATGGAACAGATGATAGTAAATGTAATTGTACAGAACAGGCAATTTCTAAATATATAGGGCAAATAAGTGGACCACTTTTAGACAGAATAGATTTACATATAGAGGTAAAGCCTGTGGAATATAAAAAAATAAGTTCAGATGAAAAGCCAGAAAGTTCTGAAATAATAAAAGAAAGAGTAGATAAAGCAAGAAAAATTCAGCTTGAAAGATATAAGGAGTTTAATATATTTTCAAATAGTGAGTTAACTCCTAGTTTGTTAGAAAAGTTTTGTAAAATAGACAACACAAGTAAAGAATTATTGAAAAAAGCTTTTGAAAGACTGGGTTTAAGTGGAAGGGCATATGGCAGAATTTTAAAAGTTGCAAGGTCAATTGCAGATTTAGATGATGAAGAAAATATAAAGCAAGAACATATATTAGAAGCAATTCAATATAGAAGCTTAGATAGGAAGTATTGGAAAAGATGAAAATAATAGAATATGAGGATGATTTATACCCAGAAAAATTAAGAAATATTGCAAACCCACCTGAAAAACTGTATGCACAAGGAAATTTAGATAATTTAAAATCAAATGCAATTGCAGTTGTGGGTTCTAGAAATTGTACTCCTTATGGAGAAAAATGGTGCAAAATTTTTGTAAAAACTCTTGTAAAATATGGATTAACAATTGTAAGTGGTATGGCAATTGGAATTGATAGTATTGCACATAATACTGCATTAAAATATGGAGGAAGAACAATTGCTGTTTTGCCCTCAGGGTTAGAAAAAATTTATCCAGAGCAAAATAAAGGGTTATATAAAAAAATTTTAGCAAACGATGGAACTGTAATTTCAGAATATTCGCCAAAAACAGAAGCTTATTACGATTTATTTTTAGAAAGAAACAGAATTGTAAGTGGTCTTTCTAGTGGGTTATTAGTTGTGGAAGCTGCATATAGAAGCGGTACAAGCGTAACAGCAAGGCTTGCTCTTTCACAACAAAGAGATGTATTTTGTATTCCACGGGAGTTTAGATAATGGAAAAAGCATTGGCACAAATAATTTAATAAAAGAATTTGCTAAAATAGTTACAGAGCCAGAAGACATACTAAAAGAATATGGGTTAATTACTGAAAGTGCTGAAGAAAAAGAGAAAAAATTGATAGATGAAAGTTATGATATTCCTGAAGAATATAGGGAAATTTACCAAATTATAAAAGATACTCCAGTAGATGTAAATGAAATAGTTAGGCAAGGTAAATTTAATTTAAAAGAAGTAATGCAAAAACTAACTATGCTGGAGCTGGAAGGTAGAGTTAGAAGAGTATCAGGAAATAGATATATAAGGGAGGAGTGAAAGTTACTACTTAATGGCTTTATTTACTCTCAAAACATTGAAATATTAATAATTTGAAAAGTTTCGAATGTGATTGGAGTAAT
>CAMVKF010000038.1 GCA_947168035.1 uncultured Clostridia bacterium
CAACCCATTTTTAGAATTTGAAAATAATTTGTATGTATATGATGAAAATGGAAATTACACACAAGAGGTGTTAAAAATTTATAACAAATAAAGACAGAAAGGGATGGAATTTAATATGTTTGGAAAATTATATTTAGTTGCAACTCCAATAGGTAATTTAGAAGATATTACATACCGTGCTTTAAGAATTTTAAAAGAAGTTGATCTAATTGCTGCAGAAGATACAAGGCAAACTTTAAAACTATTAAATCATTTTGAAATAAAGAATAAATTAATAAGTAACCATAGGCATAATGAAGAAGAAAAAGAAGATTTATTAATTAATTATTTAAAAGAACGGGAAAAATGTTGCAGTAGTGTCAGATGCCGGTACTCCACGGAATTTCCGACCCCGGAGAAGTTCTTGTTAAAAAAGCTATAGAAAACGGAATTGACGTTTTTTCAATTCCTGGAGCTTGTGCTGCAATTTCTGCACTTATTTGTTCTGGCTTAGATACTAAAGAATTTGTTTTTTTAGGTTTTTTACCATTAAACAAAAAGCTAAGAAAAGAAAAACTTGAACAAATTGAAGCAGAAACAAAAACTATAATTATATATGAAGCTCCACACAAGATTAAAGATACTTTAAATGATTTACAAAAAATTTTGGAAAACAGAAAAATAGTATTAGCAAGGGAACTTACTAAAATTCATGAAGAATTTATAAGAGGAGAAATTGATGATATTATAAAAGCTGCCGAAAATTTAAAAGGAGAAATGGTTTTATTAATAGAAGGAAGCAATCCTAAACCTAAAGAAAATGCTTTAAATAGTTTGAGCTTAGATGAACATTATAAATTTTATGAAGAACAGGGTTTAGATAAAAAAGATATTATAAAAAAAATTGCAAAAGATAGAGGTGTAAGCAAAAATGAAGTTTACATTCATTTTGTAAAATAAATCCATATTCTATAAGCTTGATATAATTTGCCAAGTTTCTCGGCTCTAAACACGCAAATGAGCAACTTCTAAATGCATTTTATGGCACTTTTCCAAGTCGAACTTGAACCCTTTCCATAAAATTCATTAAGAACTTGCTCATAAGCACAATAATGTTATTATTTTAATTTTGAATTTAATAAATATTCTAAAGTTTCTTTTTCTTTAATAATCCTTACTGTTTTTATTTGGTTTGAAGGAATACCTTTTTTTATTTTTCTTTCTCTTAAGCTTTCATATGTCCCTGGCAAAACAACATTAACTTGCGATTTTGAAATAGTTCCTCTTTTTAATGCAACATCAAAACCTGGAAACATTAAATTAAATTGTTCATCAAAAATTTTTGATATATCTTCTTTAATATTGATGTTTTTTTCAGTTTCAATAAATACTACCATTCTAACCGGAGAATAATCAACATCAATATATAAACTATAATCTACAATATTTACGTTTAAAGCCTTCCCATATTTTTCCATAATATTAGCAAATTGTTCTGTTGTTATATGAAATGCCATTAAATTTACCAATTGATTTTTTCTATAAGCAAATTGAATAATTGGTACTTTTTCTTCATACCCAACAACTTTTACAACATCTTGCAATTTATAACGGTATAAACCAGTAAAATTTGTAACAACAATCTCATATTCTTTTCCTATTTCCAATTCATTCATTAATACTGGCTCATTTTTTCCATTTATTTCTAAAAATTCATAAAATCCTCCATTAAAAATTAGAAAATAATCTGGTCTTTCTAGTTCTAAAGCTATTGCAATTGTAGCCTCTGATGCGGCATACATACTATAATTAAACGGAACTTTTCCTAAACAGTATTTTTTCAGTTTTTCTTTATATGGTGTAAAATCTCCTGTACCTATTGAATTTATTAAAGAAACTCTCTTCCATATTTTAGGTATTATACCATTATAATCTATTGATTCTCTAAATATTTTCTTTAATTCTTCAGCTCGTTGTTTATTAGGTTTTAATTTTTTTTCTAATTTTTTTCTAATTTTCTCTGGCATTCTTATAGATTCATCTATTGTTCCATTTTCGATATCTTTTAATATAATTTTCTCATTAACTTCAATATATTTCAATAAATCTGTTAATGCTGTCGAAAAAACAGAATTTATACATATTACATTTTCTTGTTCTAAACCAAATCTTGCATTAATATATTTCATATCAACATCTTTTTCAAATCCTATTACTTCTCTCGGTATACAAGTTAATGTTGATAGTATACTTTTAAATCGTGATGTAAAATATCCAGAAATAATTCCAACTTTTATGCCACTAGGAGTTGTAGTAATTGTGCTTGATTCACTTAAATTAAGAATTTTTCCACATAACAATCCCTTTTTTCTTTTTTTCATTTCTTTTTTTAAATTATATACAAATATCGTTCCATTTTTTAAAAAGTTAACAAATCTATTTTTTATAACTGGAATCATTTTATAACTTCCTGTTGTTCCTGAGGTAACTACAAAATAATAAATTTTATCAGTAGTAATTAAATTTTGCTCTCCAGTATTTGCAGTTTTTTCTATGTATTCATTATAATCATCAAAAGTGGTATATGGGATCTTTGTTTGAAAATCTTTTATTGTTTTTATATTAGCAAAATCATACTTTTTACCAATAGTTGTATTTCTATTTTTCTTTATAGTTTTTAATAATTTTTTTTCACTAATTTTTTCAGCTTTTTTGCTATTATTTTTATAATAGTTATAATTCTTTTTTCCAATAAATGCAATAATATTCAAAATAAAATAACTAATTATATTTTGTAATATGTTTTTCATTGTTTAATTTTCCATTCCTTTCTTAATACCTTTTTATATAAAATCATCAATATTTTTCTTAATTATTTCTACAGCAGAATAATCTATTATTTCGTGTTTTTCATATTTTTTTTGCTATTTCATCCCATATTTCACTTCTACTTGGATATTCTTTATCGTATATTGTTTTATCTGAAAAACTTGAATTTGCTGAATATATTACTATTTTCATTTATATCTTTACCTTCTTTTTATTTAAATTTATATCTTTAATATTAATTTTTGGATTATCTAACACTTGTTCTATTATACTATATATTTTATCATGTATTTCTATCATTCTAGCTTTTGAATATTTATATGCTAAATAATAATATATTATATCTAAACTACCGTTATTTTCCAAATCGTATAACTCTATAAGAATATCATATAAATATGTACTCTCTATTGGTGTCCAACTTGTAACAAAAGGAACTTCAAATTTATTCTTGCTAATCTTGGCATTTTGAAAAGAAAACCATATTTTAGAAGTTCTTTTTCTCTTATTATCTTTTGATTTAACTATTTTTAAAAGCTTTCTAGTAGGATATTTATAATGCCTATAAACATTTCTCAAATCTTTATTAATATTAATTATGTAGTCTTCAAAATTTTTTTCTTTTATGTTTGCCTTAAATGGTAAAGTTTTTGCAAACAATCCGAGTTGTGTGCTTTTCTTTAAAAGTTGCTCTATTAGAAATAATTGTATCTAATAAAAGTTCTTGTGTTTGTAATTCTAAGCCTATAAATAATGATAAAATCCCTGTATAAAAACAGCAGGCAGATATATTTATTTTCCTACAATATTCTTCTATATTTTCTACTACTTCTTTAGGAATATTTACCTTATAATAATCTGTTTTTCTTGATTCATTTTCTTTATTTAAATCTCCTTTAATAGTAGCAGAAGGAGGAATACTATTTTTAAAAAAATCTTTCCAAAATAATTTATCTGTTTTTATTAAATCACTATATAAATAATTATGTTCATCTTTTACATGTTCATAATATGGAAAAGATTGAATCTCTATTTCTTCATTACAATAATATGACATTATTTCATTTATAGCTAGTCCAATTGTCCAAGCATCACATATTACATGATGCATATTACATATAATTCCACCTGTCCCATCTTCAAACCTAAAAAAGATTATATTAAATAAAGGTTTATTTAACATAGAAAATACCTCATGGTTCATTTTATTTTCTATGTTTTTTACATCGTCAACTGTTTTTACATCTATAATTTCGATGTCAAATGGCTCATATTCTTTAAAATATTGTTTAAATGATAATCCAGAAAAACATATCCTTGTCCTAAAACTATCATTTTGTTTAACAACAAAATTAACAGCTCTTTTTAATTTTTCAAAATCTACTTTTTCTTTAATCGTAAACGACCCGCATATATTTCCATCACTTTTTTTTCGATTTAGCAATTGAAAATATAATAATAATTTTTGTGATGCAGTTAGACTGTACTTAATCATCTGTTGTATCCTCCATTCTAATATAAAAGTAATATACTCTTATTTTTCATTTATTTTAATTTTGTTTAATCCAAAATGTGTAAAAATACCTGTTATTGCAATAAATGCTATCATTAGCAGTGTTGAATACACATAAGTTTGAGGCATCATTTTATAAATATATCTTGCTTTCTCTATTTCAAGACTTTTTACAATATACATACAAACATATTTGCCAATCAATAACCCTATTGTTATTCCAATAACAGCTAAAAAAATCATTTCAGTTATTATATAATAATCTAATTCTTTTTTTGTAAACCCTAATGTTTTTAGTATTTTTATTTCTTTTTTTCTTTCACTTATATTTATAATTGCCAAATTATATAAGACAACAACTGTTAATACCCCAGATAAAACAGTTAGTAAAACGACTATTTTATTTAATGGACTTAGAATATTCTCTATTTGTGTTTTAAGATCTTTCACAGATGTAATACTTTGTACTTCATTTTGCTGTTTCAGTGTTTCTATTAATTCATTTTCTTGTTCTTTATCATTTAATGTTAAATAAATTATGTTTGTACTATAATCTCCAAATTCATTTTCGTATGTTTTTTTATTCATACAAATTAAATGTCCCCAATGATTTTCTGATATTCCAGAAATTTTCAATGTTTTTTTAGAATTGTCTTCTAGAAAGATTTCAATAGTATCTGATACATTTTTATTTAATAGTTCAGCGAGCTTGCAAGATATAGTAACTTCACCGTCAACCAAACTCAATTCTTGTCCTGTTTTACTATCATACAAATTAATTTCATTGCTATATGGTTCATCTAAAACTTGCATATAAATTTCGAAATAATCTGCAGTAGTTACTGTAGAAATATTTACTTTTTGGTAACTTTTTATTCTGCTATCATCTAATATTTCTTCAATCCTACTGTTATTTGTATTACTATCTATATAAATAGCTAAATCTGAAGTATTTATTTTGCCATATTCTAAAAATACAATATTTGCAATAGAATATTTTATACTAAATCCTATTAGTATAAGCAATATACCACCAATTGTGCTTAATATTGTCATTATAATTTTCTTTTTATATATAAA
This sequence comes from uncultured Clostridia bacterium, assembly GCA_947168035.1. Classification (GTDB taxonomy): domain Bacteria; phylum Bacillota; class Clostridia; order TANB77; family CAG-508; genus CAG-269. Next base: position 5,402 of record CAMVKF010000038.1, read on the forward strand.
TATATTTCTAATAATTATTTTATTTCTAAATGATAACCATTTCTTAATAAGCGGTAAATTTTCGAGAAAAATTTTCTTGCCAATTTTTGGTAATTTTGGTCTACTTAGACTAATAATACTTTCATTTAACACTTTTCGAGTTGAAAAAAATGTTGCTATTTCAACTAATACTATAGAAATGATTATTCCTAAAAATAAATATATATAGTTATATGAGATTTCATAATTTGGAATATCAAACGCAACCGAATATGCATTCCAAATATATATTGGCAATAACCAAAAACCTAAAATCGCACCTAAAACGCTACCTATTATTGTCCCGCAAAAAGCATATAATAAATAATTTATTATAATATGTTTTTTTTCTGTTCCTAATGCTTTAAAAATACCAATTTCTTTTCTATCTTCATCCACCATTCTTGACATATTAATCATACATACAAGTACTGTTAATGTATAGAAAATAACTGGAAATATATTAGATAAATTAACAATAGAATTATATGCATCTAGAAAAGAGGTATAATTTCTATCATCTTCTCTATCATATAAATACCAAACACTATCAGATATTTTCTCGAGTGATTCTCTTGCTTGTTCAATTTCATTTGTAAATTTTTCTTGTAATTCTTTGTATTTTTCTAAATTTAAGTTGTACTCATCTAATTTTGATAAATAAAAATTGTAAGATTCATTCCATTTATTTTTTTGTTTTTCTAGTTCTTTTTCTCCTTTTAAGCATTGGTTGTATGCAATTTGATACTTATTTAGTGATGTATTAAATTCTTTTAATCCTTGCTCATACAAAGAATAAGCTTTTTTATATTCCTGTTTTTTATTGTTTAATTCCTGTCTACCTGCTAAATATTTATTATTAGCTTCTTCTTGTTTTTTTATTGCTTCTTCATATAATGCATATTGATTTTTGTATTCCGAATTTTTGGAATCATATAGTTTTTTTGCCTCATTATATTGTTCGTAATATTTTTGGTATTCTTCTTCTCCTTTTGTTATAGTATTTACTGCAATATTTACTGAATAAACTTTGTCAATTCTTCCTTTTATAGAATTTAAAAACCTAACTATAATGTCGTGTGACTTCCAATTTTTTGGTACCCCATTTATAAAAGAATCAATAATATCTGAATATTGATATATATATTCAAAAATTTGGTCTGATGTAGTATCATATATTTTACTTATAAATTCAACAACTCTTTCATAATTTAATATATCCTTTGGAATATAACTAATTATTGTTTCTTTTTTTTCTGATGTTGTATCTATATAATCTTTTATATTTTTTATTTTCTCGTAACTAAGCTTATAAGGTTCTAAAGCTTTATCTAGTTCTTTTTTGCTTTTATCTAAAGTATCTTTTGCCAAATCTATTTCTGCTTTTTTTTCTTCTAATAAACTATTACTTTCATCTAACTTTTCTTTTGCTTTAGTAAGCTCACTGTTTATTTCATCTAGTTGTTCTTTGTTTTTAGTTAATAAATTATTTGCTTTATCTAATTCTGCTTCATTTTTGGATATTAAAGAATCAGCTTCATCTAGTTGTTTTTTATAATTATTTAATTCTATTCTTTTAGTTTCTAAAAGATTTGAAGCTTTATCAGTCTCATTTTTAGCTCTTTTTAATTCATCTGTATTTTTCTTTAATATTTCTTTAGCTGCTTCTAATTCATTTTTTCCTTTTTTTAATTCTTTATCAGCTTCATCTAGCTTTTCTTTATATGCATTTAGTTCTTTTTCTCCTTCATAAGCTTTTGAATTTATATTATTATTTAATATATCATAAATTTCGTTATATCTAATTTTTTCATTTTCATCTTTTATTGTCTCAATCTCTCTAATTGCATTTTCTATTGTTTCTTTATATTCATTTGAATTGGTAATTTTATTTTTTGCATCTTTTACTGTTATATAGATTACTGGATAATAATCTGTTTTTATTATATCTTCCATTACATATCCATAATAATTTATATTTCCATTTCCAATATTTGTAATACCCCTAGAGCCAGAATAAGTTTCTGGTCCAATATATAAAGGACTTTTTATCAATCCAACTATTTGAAACTTAGATAATTCAAGTGTTTCGTCGTTTAGCTCTATATAGTCTCCTATTTTTATTTCACTATTTTTTTCTATTAATGCAGATTCTACAACAATTTCATCATTTTTAATAGGTAACCTACCTTCTATTAGCTCTATATTATTAATCTTTTGATTAATAGAGTTCAATTGAATTATTGCTTTTCTGTTTTCTATATTTAAAATCACATCTTTAAAATATGCTCCTGTAACTTGATTTACTGTTGATAAATTTTCAAGAGTGTTAATATCTTTATCAGTTAACCCTAAAGAAGAAATAATTTTTATATCATAACTATTTGTATTGTCTAAATATGAATCTAGTGTTTTTTTCATATTTGCAGATGTACTTTTTAATCCAACAAATATACCAGTTCCTAAAAGTGTAATAATTAATATAGAAATAAATCTTTTTTTAGATTTAGATATTTTTCTTATTGTATTTTTTTTGATTAGCTTAAGCATATTCTACCACCAAATTTCATCTATATTTTTTGTTTTTTCATTAATAATAATGTCTTCTACTTTACCATTATTGAATCTTATTACTTTATTAGCTATACCACTTACTGCATGATTATGTGTAATAATAATAACAGTCTTTTTTTCTTTAATACACATTTCTTTTAATAATTTAAAAATTTGTTTACTATTTTCATAATCTAATGCTCCGAGTAGGTTCATCACAAAGTAATAATTTAGGATTTTTAATAAATGCTCTTGCAATTGCAACTCGTTGCTTTTCTCCTCCAGAAAGTTGCGCAGGATAATGATTAATTCTTTTCTCTAATCCAACTTTCTTTAAAATTTCTAAAATATCTCCCTTTTGTTTTTTTAAATCAATGGACATTTGAACATTTTCATAAGCTGTTAAGTTTTCCAATAAATTATAGTCTTGAAATACAAACCCAACATCATTTCTTCTATATTTTATTAATTGTTTTTCAGAATATTTGGTAATATCTTTTCCTTCAACAAATATAGACCCACTAGTAACAGTATCTATTCCCCCCAATACATTAAGTAATGTGGATTTTCCTGTACCAGAAGGTCCTAGAATAATAACCATTTCTCCCTCTTCTACTTCAAAACATGTATCCTGTAAAGCATTTACTTTAATTTCTCCACTGTTATATATTTTCTTTACATTTTCTAATTTAATAAAGGCCATTTTTTTCTCCTAATTTAAACTTTTTTTATTCTATTTCTTGTAATTTTTGTAAACATTTTTTGCAAATAAATTTATCTTTAAAATGGTTTAAATCTTTAGAGTTATTGCAAAATATACACCCTACCTCGTATTTTCTTAAAACTATTGAGTTTCCATCTAAATAAATTTCAATAGGATCTTTTTGTTCAATATCTAATTTTTTTCTTATTTCCATTGGTATAACAATCCTACCTAATTCGTCTAACTTTCTAATTATTCCTGTTGTTTTCATAAATTCCTCCTATTCTTAAGAAAAATCTTCGATTTTTCTTTATTTAGCACTTTTAGTAGCTATGCTACAAATGTGCGAATACAACTTTACTATTATATAATAATTTAAGCTTTTATAATTTTTTATAAAAACTGATAAATTAAAATATAATTAGTATTTATTAATTGTACTATACCATATTTATAAAAATCGGTCAAGATTTTTTCCTATAATTTTCCAAAAAAATATTTTAATACGACATCAAACGTCACAAAACTGCTAGCTTTGTCGATATTTGTCGAAAAGTTTTTCTTGACAATTTATGTAAAATGAGTTATTATGTATATAGAATTTTAAAAAATTAAATCAAAGGAGTTTTATGATTCTAAAAATTTTAATATTTCTAATAATATTTTTCTTAGTAAGATTTTTAATTTTAAAGATTTTATCAAACAAATTTATAAAAGATTTTATAAAACAAATCGAAGAATAATAAATATTTTACTAACTTAAATAATTAAACAATAAATAGTTTTTAATCTTGTAGAAAAAATAAGGAGGCCCCTTAATTAAAAAATTGTTATATTATAAAATTATATTTTCCCACCAAAAATTTATTATTTTCTTAAAATTTATTTTTCCTTATTTTTTCTACATATAAATATAAATTTAAATTGTAATTAATTTTCCAGGTAAATTGCGTGATGCAACAGATAGTTTAAACTTATCAATATTAGTACCATTTTCAATTAATTCGTCAATTACAGTTTGGTATGCAAGTTCTGGAAAGTTACTATCTTTACTTAAATGCCCTAAAATGGCATTTTTTAAACCTGATTTTATTAAATAATTTATAGTTTGCCCTGCAACTTTATTTGAAAGGTGCCCATTTGGTCCTGCTATTCTACTTTTTAGCGAAAATGGGTATTTTGTATATTGTAAAACATTTGGGTCATAATTTGCCTCTAATAAAATAAAGTCACTTCCATCAATATGGTGTAAAATATCATTTGTCATATGCCCAATATCTGTTGCAATACTTATTTTTTTATCTCCAGAGATAAGAGTATATCCACATGGGTCAGCTGCATCATGCGGTATTTTAAATGCACGAATTTCAATATCTCCAATACTGAAGTTTTCATCTATATTTATTTTCTTTTTATTTTTATCTAGTATCTTATCACTTTGCTTACTACTTGCATCAAATGTTTTAGAAGTTGCAAAAACTGGAATATCGTATTTTTTTGAAATGTTCCCAACACTTAACATATGGTCTATATGCTCATGTGTTACAATTACTGCATCTATTGTGTTTACTGGAACATTTAGATTTTCGAGTCCAGTTTCAATTTTTTTTAAACTTACACCTGCATCTACTAAAATCTTAGTATTTTCAGTTTCTATATATAAACAATTTCCGCTACTCCCACTATATAAACTACAAAAATTTAGCATCTGTATTTCCTCATTTTTATTCTTTAACTCTTTTTATTTTTGCACCAAGATTATTAAATTTTTCTTCTATATTTTCATAACCTCTATCTATATATTCTAGGTTATAAATTTCGGTTGTTCCTTTTGCTACTATTCCAGCTATTATAAGTGCTGCTCCTGCACGCAAATCTGAAACAAATACTGGTGCTCCTTTAAGTTCTTTTACACCTTCAAAAAAAGCTGTTTTTCCTTGTGAATTAATTTTAGCTCCCATTTTATTTAGTTCTTCTGTATATTGGAAACGTGAATCCCATATACTTTCATTTATTGTACTATTTCCTTCAGCAATAGAAAGCAAAACCCCTATTTGAGATTGCATATCTGTAGGAAAACCTGGATATGGAAGTGTTTTTATATTTGCTTTTGTTGGTCTTTTATGGCAATATACACGCATTGAATCTCCAAAGTCTTCTACTGTCCCACCAACTTCACAAATTTTAGCAGTTATTGACTCTAAGTGTTTTGTAATACAATTTTTTAAAAGTATATCACCTTTAGATGCAACCGCTGCAACCATAAAAGTTCCTGCTTCTATTTGGTCTGGAACAACTGAATATGTAGATCCACCATGTAACTCTTTTACTCCTGTTACTTTAATTGTATCTGTTCCTGCACCTCTAATGTCTGCTCCCATTGTATTTAAAAAGTTTGCAACATCTACAATATGTGGCTCTTTAGCAGCATTATCTATAATTGTTACACCATCTGCTAAAACACTTGCAAGCATAACATTAATTGTTGCTCCAACAGAGCAAATATCCATATAAATTGATGTTCCTTTTAGCTTTTTAGCTTTTGCTACAATTTTTCCTCCATCTATTTCAACATTAGCACCTAATGCTTCAAAACCTTTTATATGTTGGTCAATAGGTCTTGCTCCAAGCTTGCAACCTCCTGGCATTCCAACTGTTGCTGAACCTTTTCTACCTAAAAGACTACCTAAAAGGTAATAAGAAGCTCTAAATTTGCTTGTAAGCTCTAATGATGCAACTGAATTTGTTATATTTCTGGTATCTACTGTTATTGAATGTTTAGATTCCCAAACTATTTTAGCACCAAGTGTTTCTAAAATTTCACAATATATTTTTACATCACTTATATTTGGTAAATTATCTATTGAACATATGCCATTTATTAAAAGAGTTGCAGGTAAAATTGCAACTGCTGCATTTTTTGCTCCACTAATTGTTACTTCACCTTTTAAAGGAGTTTCCCCTGTTATTACTAATTTTTCCAATTAAATACCCCCACTGTTAATTTGATTATAAGAGTAATATACCATAAAGTTGATTTAATTACAACAGTTTTTGGATTTTTTTTATAATAGGTTCAGAGGTTACTATAATAGAAAAAACAGTGTAACTCTACTAATAGGGTTACACTGTTCTTTTAGTTTTTTATTTTAATTCTTTTCTACTATTTTGAACAGTTTTTATTGTATCTTCTAATGCTATATGCATCATATTTAGAGCATCAGACATATTTTTTTCTAAGTTTTGCATTGCTGTTTGTAATGCCTTTTCTGTGTTAGATAATAAACTGTCTGCATATTCTTTTGTTCCATTTGTAATTTCTCTAGACATTTCATTAGCTGTTTCTATTATTTCATTTTTTTGGTCATATGCCTTTCTTGTTATTTCGTGCTCATCTATCATAGAAATTATTCGACTTTCAGCTTCTTTTACTATTCCATCAGCTTCTTTTTGAGCTTCTACTAGTATACGTTGCCTTTCTTCTTTTATCCATTTTGCTTGTTTTAGCTCATCTGGTAATTTAAGCCTTATTTCTTGTATTATTTCAATAATTTCATCTTTGTTAATTACACCTTTATTAGTAAATGGCACTGTTTTACTTTTTTCTAAAATATCTTCCAAAGTTTCAAGTAAGGTAAATATTTCCATTAATTATACTTCCTTTCTGCTAATTTTCTTTAAGAAAAATATATATACTCTTCCATATTTTCTTATATCAATTATCATTAAATCTTTTATTTTTTCAATTTCACTTTTTATTTTTTGATTTTCATCTGTTTCAGCTATTATAAGTGTATTGTCATCTATATTATTATTTTCTAATAATTTACAAATGGATTTTTTTATTAAATCTGTTTTATAT
>CAMVKF010000039.1 GCA_947168035.1 uncultured Clostridia bacterium
TATATAGGAGTTGCATGAGGTTTTCAATACGCCTTTTCGTTGACCGCTTACTTGTATATACATTGTTTTGTCTACATATATTCTATTTTCATTTACTATATCTTCATAATTACTCATTCCATTTGGTAGTTTTCTCATATCGCACCTCCAAATTCTTATATGTTTATTGTACTACACGCATAATAAAAATGCAAGAAAATTCTTGACATTCTCTTGCATTTTTTGCTTGTGTTTTATTAGTGCTTGTGGCTCGAAGAGCTAGTGGCCTGTGTTACTGTCCAAGGACTACACGGAACGAATCGTAGGCGTTGCCGGCACCGCCACCGTAGCCGGCCGAATAGAACACACCCGCACCAGAACCATTATTGTAATAGCCCCCACGTGCGAAGAACGGACTGCCTGAGTAGACGAAGTAAGAGTAGTCTCCCAACCAATTGTTTGCCCCACTTCCATTATATACCTCTTTTGTTGCATCTCCTACTTTTCCTATCTTATATAACTTTATACCACTATTTGTACTTGTACCATTTGAATATGCTGTTGCATAAGGTGTACTTGTTTTATCTGAACTTAAAGCTGTCCAACCATCGCTAGTTAAATTGCTACTTGTACTTGCTCCGTCAAATCCTGCAACATATTCCCAAGCTCCACCAGATAAATCATATACACCATTTATATTTCCTGTTGAACTTGATAGCATTCCTATAGAACCATTATATTGCTGGTCTGTTGTTATGTCATTTGCTCCATAAGTACCATTTGTGCCTCTTCCTGCTCCTGTTATAAATCCTTCACATTGATTTACACTTACTTCAGTTCCATTTCTTCCGTACTTGCTATGTGTTAAATATGCTACTGCTCCCCATTCACTATTTTTCATAAGATGGCTTTCTTTTGCTCTATCATATCCATAAGAATTGGCATAACAATTTTTTATTTGTATACCTCTCCAACTTGTTACATTTGGCTTACTAACTGCTCTTACACTACCACTATTTGTACTTGTTATTGGTGTATTTCCACCACCATTATCTCCTGTTCCATGTGGTTGCCAATTATTTGAAACATAATCCTCTCTACTCATCTCATATTTTGCAACCCAAAATCCACTTATTTTTTTACTCCATCCTCCATTATTTACACTATTATCAAAGGCAGGATGAACAATATACCCAATTCCATCTTTAGTTACTTTATCTACACCTGGATCTAATGTCATTGATTCTTCTTTACCATCAATAGTCTTTTTTATAACCTCTCCTTTTACATTAACCATTCCTCTTCCATCATAATAACCAACTACATTATTTTTAGCTTCACTATCCCAATATACTATTCTATATGCAAATCTTGGTATCCATACAAAATAACTTCCATCTGTATTTATTGCATTTGCCCATCTATTTGCTGAATAATCATACCAATTTTCTGCTTTATATTTAGCATTTTCGCTTTTAATTTCTACTTTATCTGTTGTTGCTGTACCACTTATATTTCCCTCTGTGCTTGATGCCCAATATACAGGTTTTAATGCATTTACCCCTGTATATAAATTTGGTGCATTTGGTGTACTTGAAATTGTTTTTCCATTATCTTTTAGCCATACTATTTCTATTGTTCCATAAGTTGTACCAAATGTTACAGGTATTTTATTTACTTGTGCTAATTTTGTTCCTGTACTTTGATTTCCACTTTTAGTTGCTTTTACCTCAGCTTTATAATCTCCATTTGCATCAACTTCAAATGTAGCTGTAGCTTGTCCATCTTTCTTTTCTCCCACTAATTCATCTTTGTTTGCATTTATTAATTTAATTGAATCAATTGTAGAAAACTCATTTGCATTTGAAATTGTAACTGTTATTGTAACTTTATTGTTTGAATTAGGTTCACCTATTGCAACTTGAAACTTTGGTTTATTATCAAATTCTGCTAGATATGTTGTTTTATTTATAATAAAATCTTTTCCATTATATGTTACACTTAGTGTTCCATCTTCATTATCAATTACATCTATACCTTCGGAACGCAAATAGTCTTCTAATGTTAGATTTTTATTTTCTACATTCTTTTTTGTTTGATATTCCAAAATTTTTAATTTTAAATCTTCTAATACACCTGCTGTATCTGTATCATTTTTAGCTTGCATTGCTCTTTTTATAATTCCGTTTTCACCTGTAAGCATTTTGACAGAAACTGTGGCTAGAATTAATAAAACAATTATTGTAACGATTAACGCTATTAGTGTTATCCCTTTGTTTTTTTCGTTTTTTAACATTTGTAAAACCTCCTATAAATTATTATTAAACAATAAATTTAATAATAATTTAAAAGGCTTTTAAACCAAGTGTTTCAATGGTTTTGCAAAATTTATATTTTAAAAAATCAAAAATACCCTATTGCATTTTTTCCCTAAATATGCTATAAAACTGTTAGAAAATTTATATTTAAATTTATTGTTTAATAATTATCTTTTAGGTTTTATAAAAAAGTTACAGCTTAGTAACAATTAATTTTGGAATTAAATATTTTTATATAAAAAAATCTTGCTACTGTAGCAGAAAAAAGTATAGAAATTTGTAGATTTTTTATTTTCCACATTTTCTATACTTTTATTTTACTATAAACAAAGTATTACTGAGCTATAACAACAAAATTGTGTAGGATAAAAAATTGCTAGTTCATTTTTTACCTTCAATAAGTTTTATTTGCTCTACAAACATATCATAATCAGACACATACAATTTATCTTGTTTAAGTTTATATTTATCATATTCTTTATATGCTAATTCTTGAGCTACTTTTTGTGATATTTTTCCTGCATTATGCAATATGTCTTGTCCATTAAATTGCAAGAAAATATCTAATTTTTCAATCCAATCTTTCATAGTCATTGCATTATGATTTTCTGCTTGTAATTCCGCATAATCTAAATACATTGTAACAATTCTATTTAAATCGTGTAATTCTTTTTCTGTTAAATAATTTTTTGCAATATCAACATCATATTTATATATTGGACCATTAGGTGATTGTTTCCATGTTGTTAATCCCATGTGTTCTTTATTTGAATCAACTCTATTGTAAATAATTTCGGCTGCAGTATTTCCTGTAACAGCATAATGTAGCTTGTTTTGTACTGTCTTAAAAAATGTTTTTGTGATTTCTGCATCTTTATCATAATCTATACTGCAACTAGAATATATATCAGTAATTTTTTGATAAAATCTTCGTTCACTTGCTCTTATGTTTCTGATTCTCTCTAAAGTTTCTTCAAAATAATCTTCACCAAAAATATAGTTAGGATTTTTAAGTCTTTCATCATCCATTACTACACCTTTAATCATGTATTCTTTTAAAATTTTTGTTGCCCATATTCTAAAATCTGTTGCTTTCTTTGAATTTACTCTATACCCAACAGCAATAATCATATCAAGATTATAAATTTTTACTAGCTTGTCAGAATTTGCAATGTCGGTTTTTCCGACGGTGCTTTTTTCATCTAATTCTCCACTTTTTAATATATTATTTATATGTTCGGTTATTGTACTTCTTGCAACTCCAAATAATTCAGCAATTAAATTTTGAGTTAACCATATATCATTATTAATTAATAATACTTCTACTTTTACATCATCATTAGCATTTCTATATATTAAAAAATCATGAGATGTAATTTGTAGTTTTTTATCTTCGTATCTTTTATTTTCCATTGATTTTCTCCTTTTTTAAACTATTCAGAATTACAAAACAATTGAATTTTATTACTTTATTTCTTTATATATATCATATTTTTTAAACTTTTTCAACACTTTTACGAATTTTTGTTTAGTTAACATCGGCAATATCCTATGTACCCCAAGGGGACAACAAGAAACGGTACCAAGGTCTTTTTCTGTTAATTCTTTATATTTTTTACTAAAATCCTCATTTTGCTTTAAAAGAGGAATTTTCTCTTCTACTAATTTGCTTATCCAACTATAATTTTCTTTTTCAAAAACTTGCATAATCAATCTCTATCCTTTCATAGTTTATAAATTAAATTATAAGAAAAATTTAATTTTAGTATACCACAAAGTTTGATTTTTATTTTGAAAAAATATATGTTTCTACCCTCTCTTTCTTTAATATTTTCTATTTTAGATTATTCTTTTTAAGAATATAGAATCTTTTATGAATATAACGTACATTGTATTGTACTAATAATAGTAATGTAACACAAAAAAAGTTTTTTTTCTACTATTTTTTAAAAAATTTTTAGCAATTTAAAATCTAGTTTATCTGCACTTACTAGTTTAAAGTCTACTCCTTGTATTTTGCCTTCTACTGCATCTGAAAGAGATTTTCCATGCAAATGTGCATAATAGCATCTTTTTATATTATATTTTTTTAAAATTTCCATAAATGGAGTATTTATGTTTTGCTTTGTAATTGGAGGGTAATGCATAAAAACAATTATTTCTAAATTGTTTGAATATTGATTATTTTTTTCTATTCCATCTTTTATAGACATTTCTAACCTTTGAGCTTCTCGTTTTAGGATTTTTTCATTATGTTGTTCTAAATCACTTATTCCCCATCCTCTAGTACCACAAATAATTTTGTTTTCAATTATAAAACTATTATTTTGTAAAAATTCTATATTCTCAAACCCATTGTTTTTTAGAAAATTTTTCATATTAGTTAAAGTTGTCCACCAATATTCATGGTTTCCCTTAAGTAATATTTTCTTACCTGGAAGAGCATTTAAATACTCAAAATCTGGCATTGTATCTTCTAAATGCATTGCCCAAGAAAAATCTCCAGGATGAATAACTGTATCTTCTGGCTTTACTATTTCTAACCAATCTTGTTTTATTTTTTCTTCGTGTTTTTCCCAATTAGCACCAAATATATTCATAGGCTTTGGATTTTTAAATGATAAATGTAAATCTCCAATTGTGTAAATTGCCATTACTGTTATCCCTCCTTTTAATAGGCATTTATTTTTAAATTTGGAACTGCGTTTAAATCTAAATTATTCTTTTTACCATAAATAAAGTTATAATATCCAGCTGATGCTATCATTGCTGCATTGTCTGTACATAATTTTATGTCTGGCATATATACTTGTAAATTCTCGTTTTGTAAATTCAAAAAAGCTTCTCTAATAAATAAGTTAGCTGAAACTCCTCCTGCTAAGACTAATTTATTTGCACCTGTTTGTTTTAATGCTTTTTTTACATTTTGTAGCAATACCTCTGTTACTGCTTTCTCATAACTTGCACAAAGGTCTTCTTTTTTTATATTTTTATTATTATGTTCTATATTAATAACAGCTGTTTTTATTCCACTAAAACTAAAGTCTAAAGAATTCTCAAAAAAGGTTTTTGGAAGATTTATATTTGCTGTTCCTTCTTTTGCTAATTTATCTACTTTTGGTCCTCCTGGGTATGACAAACCCACTACTCTTGCAACTTTGTCAAATGCCTCACCAATTGCATCATCTCTTGTTTTTCCTAACACCTCAAATTCAACATAGTCTTTTACATTTATAATTAGTGTATTTCCACCAGAAATTAGTAAGCACAAAAATGGTGGCTTTAATTCTTTGTAAGTTATATAATTTGCTGCAATATGACCATGAATATGGTTTACTGCAACAAGTGGTTTATTTATTGCATAACTTAATGCTTTACCATAAGAAAGCCCAACTAGTAAAGCTCCAACTAACCCCGGACCATAAGTTGGAGTTACAACATCTATATCATTTAAAGTTATTCCTGCTTTTTGAATAGCATATTTTGTAACTCTAGATATTGCTTCTATATGGTTTCTTGAGGCTATTTCTGGAACTACACCTCCATACTTTTCGTGTATTGGAATTTGTGTGTCTATAATATTTGCTAAAATTTCTCTTCCATTTTTTACAACTGCAACTGATGTTTCATCACAGCTAGTTTCTATACCAAGTGTTAATATGTCTTTCATTTATTTTTGTGCTCCTTTAACAATAAAATTTAATATTACTCGAATAAATCTCTTTCTATACAATAAACAGTATATCATATTTTATACTTTTGAACAACCTATTTGACTTAAAATTTGTATTGTGATAATATTTGTAAAAATGAGAAAGGATGATTTTTTATGGGTACACCTCACAATAATGCTAAAATTGGAGAAATTGCAAAAAATGTTATTATGCCTGGAGATCCAAATAGAGCAAAATTGATTGCTGAAAAATATTTAGATAATTATAAACTAGTAAGTGATATTAGGGGAATTTATGCTTTTACTGGAACCTACAACGGAAAAGAAGTAACAGTTATGGCATCTGGTATGGGAATGCCTAGTATGGGAATTTATTGTTATGAACTTTTTAAATTTTATGATGTAGATAATATTATAAGAATTGGCTCTTGTGGAGCAACTGTTCCAGAGCTTGATTTATTTGATATTATACTTTCAAAAGAGGTTTATACAGAAGGAAATTTTGCTTTAAGCTTAACAAATGAAAATTGCCATTATGTAAAGCCTAGTCAAGAATTAAATAATAAAATTATAAAAACTGCTCAAGAACAAAATATAAATTTACATATTGGAAATACTATTTGTTCAGAAGTATTTGATGAATATGCAATTGACAAAAAAGCCTTCATAGATAGGATTCCTAAAGACTTTATACCACTTGCTTCAGAAATGGAAGCTTTTAGTTTGCTATATGTAGCAAAAATATTAAATAAAAATGCTGCCTGCTTGATGACTGTTGTAGATTCTACTTTTAAAGAGTCACATGCAAGCTCTGAAGATAGAGAAAAAGGGTTAGATAAGATGATAAAATTAGCATTAAGTAGTATTTAAACAGGTAGTAGCATTGCCCTCTGCAGAATAATTACCATATTGAATATACATTTAAACTATAGAGAAAAAGAGCAGTTAGTATTTTCCGCTTTTTGGAAAATGCTAACTGCTCTTTTCTCAAACATTCTTTTATCTACCGCCAGGTTGACCATCATCACCTTGTGAAGATGGAGTTACTTGTGGCTTAGGTGTTTGATCTGCTACTTTTAGCTTTCTCAAATGTTCTGCAACAATATCACTTACTCTTCCACTTCTTTTTGCATTATATGCTTGTTTTTTAGTCATAAAACCTGTTCTTATTGCTAAATCATTAAAGCCTCTATCTGTCATACCACTTAAAAAGTCAATTGCTAATTGTGTTGCCATTTTTTCTTCCATTTTCTGTCTTTCTTCTTCAATAAGTTCAGCGATAAAATCTTCTTTGTTCTCTTTTGCTTTTGCTAAACTACCATATTTTTCAATCATTCTATTCCTTAATTTCCTATTTGATTTTGCTTGAAAATCTGTAAGAAAATCAACAACTGCTATTCTATTATCTAATGCACATTCTACATTTTCTACTACAGTATGTGGAATAGCATTAAATACATTCATATATTTAATTGCAAAGATTTGCCCCATTTTTCTAGTATATGTGTACGCATCTCTTAACATTTTGTTTCTATGCATTTTGCATTTTTTACTTTTTAATTTCTTCCCTTTGCTTTTTTTATGTTTATCTTTATCTTTATCTTTACAAGCTACTTGACTTGGTCTTGAAATTTTTTTCCTTATTCTATACCCTTCATATTCTTCTTCTTCTCTGTATGGTGTGTTCATATATTGCAATGCATCAGGATCTGTTATGTAACTTCTTATTGAACTATCATAAATTTTGTCTCTTATTGCACCTGATTTTATTAAACCTTTTGATACTCTTTTTATTAATTCTAATGCTGCTTCTGGTTGCCCTTCATATTGATAATCCCATTTGGTATATTGAACTATATACTGATAATTTAATTCTTTTATTTTGTAGAACAAATCTTCTGCTTTTTGTGAAAATCCCATTTTGCCTGTAGACTTAGAATTTTTTATAAAATCCTGAATAAAATATTCTCTCATTGCATCAGTTATTCTTTCAACAGTACCTGAATTCACTTTTGTCATTTTTCCAATAAATTCTCTTAATTCCATTAAATATGACTCTAATTGATTTTTTTCCATACTACTTGATGTTGAAGTATTGGTTCTTATTTGTTCTATTTTTTCATTAACAAATTCATCTAATTTAACTTGTTCTTCATCTGTTAATTTCTTTGTATTTATACCTTTTTCATTTGCTTCTTTAATTATTGCAGATGTATGTTCTAAAATTTGCTTATTAATTTTAGTGTTCATATCTGACTTAAATATTCGTAAACTTTGGCTTTTTATTTCATCTAAAAAAGCACCCGCCTTTTCTATTTTTTCTTCTCTTGTTAAGGTACCATCATCAAAAAACATTGTTCCGAATGCTTCTAAATAGTCATCATTAAAACTATCTACTATTCCTAGTCTAAATCCATCTTGTATATCTGTTGGAAGATATGCTAAAACATCTGCCACCTTTCCAAGTCTTCCTTCAGGATCTTGTGCAATAAATTTATACTTATTTGCTGAATTAGATAGTCCAAGTTTTGTAAACACTGCATCTTTCATTGATTCATAGTGTTCTGCTTCCTTTTCTTGATCCCTTTTTGTTGCTTCTCCATCATGTGATATTACTACATCTAAAAAATGATAAAAATCTTCTTCTAAACTTTTTTTAAGCTCTGGGTTATTTTCAATTTCTGGAATCATATCAATTGCTTTGCTACATACATCTTCA
The DNA here is from genome assembly GCA_947168035.1 of uncultured Clostridia bacterium. GTDB lineage: Bacteria > Bacillota > Clostridia > TANB77 > CAG-508 > CAG-269. The sequence goes on from CAMVKF010000039.1 coordinate 8,690, forward strand.
CTTAATATAACTTCTACACCTTTTGCATTATGGTGAAAGTACCCTGTATTTTTAATTCTTCCAATAATATTAAATATTTGTTCACCTTCATGTGCACTAAAAGGATGACCTGCATCATGCATAAGCATCGCAATATATACATAATCTTTGTTTAACCCTAATTCTTTTGCAATTCTTTCAGCTATTTCAGATACTAATCTTTGGTGAGTCGCTCTAGATGTAATATGTGATTCTGCTGCCCCCTTAGGCGTAGACATCGGCTTTGTTTCGGCACGTTTTGCAAATTTGCTGTTTGTTATTGCCATTTTTAAATAATAACTATATTGATCCCATGCTGTTCCTGTTCTTTGATACATTTTATTACCACCTTTACTAATTAATACGTTACTATTGTAACATAAAATTACACATTTGTACATACTTATAAAGAAAAAACATTGAAATTTCACTTGTTTCTGGCTCTTTTTTGGCAAATTTTCAATTGGGGACGGTCCTTTTTGGTAAATCTTATGTACACAACAAATTTGTAGTCACATCAATTTCTAAAATCTTATTTTTCTACAAATCGCACTTGTTGTTTACATAAGATTTACCAAAAAGGACCGTCCCCAATTGAAAATTATTTGATTGTTTCCAAGGTTTCTTTTACATTTTCAATGCCTTCTAAATTATAATAAGTGCTTGGTATTTGACCTATTATTACATTTTCGGCAAGTAATACTTGGTTAGATATACTTTTTTCTATGGTTTTTACTGGCGTTAATATATTTACATTACAATCTATTTGTAAATATATTCTATGCATTGTTTGGTTTATACCCTTTTCTATAAATTCACTCCTTAAATCTGTCGAAACATTTCCACTTGATGATATTTTCATTTTTATTCTTGGTTCTAAACCAGACAACATTTTTATTCCTAAAAAACTTCCTATTGGAATTGAAACTTCTGACTTCTTTGAGCTATCTAAATCTTTTTGTATAAGTGATGCAATATCTGAGGTTAGCAAATCTATTGTAAATACGTTTGCTTTTATCATTTGTATATTGCCGACTTTCATCTCTTTGAATAGAAAATAAGTCATCATAATTGTAATTTTTAATTACTATGCTTGAATTATCATTAGTAATTTTTGTAGCAATAGCTTTAGCTTCATCTGAACACGCTGCTTCAAATATTGGGTCAATAGATTTATATATTGTAACAAATGTAAATACAGAAACTAATATTATTTCAAAATAAAAAACTATAAATTTGCTATTTTTATTGTTAATTTTACCATACTTTTTTGGCTTTAAAATTTTAAATCTATTTCTAGAATATATTTTACACTGAGACTGGTTCTGGTTCATTTTCTTGGTTTTTCCTTAACATTTGATTATATTTGGGTATATATATTTTTTGCCCTATTGCCAAATTTTCTGTATCTTGTATTCCATTCATTTTTATTATTTCTTCTACTGTACTATTAAATCTTTTCGCTATTTTCCAAATAGTATCTCCTTCTTCCACAATATATAAAATTAAACTATTATGTTCCTCAGTATCTTCCTTTTCATCTACAATTTCAATATTGTCTATTACATCCATATTGATATTTTGGCTAATTTTGCTAAATAATTTTGCATCAATTGTTGAGGCTACCTCTCCTGGTTTTGTAACATCAAATTTAGTATTTGCTATTATTACATCTGTTTCTATGTTTAAATTATCGTTTTTATACATATTTTCTTGTGAAACTTCAAATGGTATTTTTATACTTCTTGAGTTTACTGCATTTTCGCTTGAATATATAAAATTTAAATTCATCTCTCCAACATATGTTATCTTTTGAGAGTCAACAGATACATTATTAAGACTTGGAACTACATTTACATCTAATAAATTCCCGTCTTCTAATCCTTGAAGTTGCAGATTTTCCTTAACTGTAAAATCTTGTACATTGGAATTTATATCTCCTGCTGTTATAATCTTTTTTAAAGAATATTCCATATTTGTTGTAGGACTGTATAAATCTTGAATTAAATTTATTTTTTTGTTCTCATATGCCATACAATCTGGCTCTATTTCTAATTCTACATATATTGAGTGTTCTTCTGCAGGGTTTGGCTTTATTACAGTGTTTTTTATTTCATAGTTTATGTCCACTTGATTATCTTCTTTTATATTTTGAATATCTATAAAACCTATTACTGGAATTCTTGCAACTACACTTTTTATTTTGTTATCTTCTGTTAAATATATTATGTTCACCTCAGCTTCTGCTTTTGTTAAAACTTTATTGTAACTTAGTTTTATATCTTTATCTACTAATTTTATATCAACTTTTAATATTTCTGCAAGCTCATCTGTAGGCTCTATTTTTATTGTATCTTTCGCATAGATTGCTGTTTTTGCATTTCCTATAAGAGAGTTTACCATAAAATCTTCTTTTAATGTTTGAAGATCAGAAACATTGTTTACAGATGTTACAAAATTAATTTCTTCATTTGAATATACTTTTATTATAACTTCTACACTTGCTTTTAAGCTAATTTTTCTACCATTAATAACTTTGCATTCAATATCTTTTATTTTGCAACATAAAATTACATTCATTCCTTCTTTTAAACCTGGTATTGAAAAGTTTTCTGAAAAGTCTATTGTGCAATTTAAACCTCTTAAATTATCTTCCTTACTGTCTGGTAGATACATTACATATGTATTTATATTTCCTTCAATTTTTAGTTTGTTTTGTGTTATTTCTTTTTTGTTTATACATACATTTCCTGTAACATTTATTGTATTTAATATATCTGGCTTTGAGTCTGGAACTATCATATCATCTTGTACAAAAAATAATTCTTTTTTTTCAGCAATCACCTTATTTATATATATTTTATCTTTCATTAAGTCTGCTTGCATAAAATTAACCTCCTAATATAATTTTTATTACTAATTTATATTAGAAGGTTTGTATTTTTATTCCTTTTTAGCAACAATTTTTTGTATTTCCTTTAGATTCGCATATATTTTGCATTGTTTCTGCTACATTTTGATTTTTTACATTATTATTATTTATTAAATCTCCTGTTGTAAGAATTCCAACCATTTTTGAATTTGAATCTATTATTGGTATTCTTCTTATTTGATTTTTAGACATAAGTTCTTGTGCTTCTTCAATATTTTGCTCACATTTACATGTATATACATTTGTTGTCATTACTTCACTTACAGTAGTTTCTTTTGCATTTTTATTACATGCAACTGTTCTTAGAACTATGTCTCTATCTGTTAAAACACCTACTACTGTTTTTTCGTCATCACATACTGGAATGCAACCTATATGGTTTTCGTTCATTATTCTTGCGGCATCATAGACGTTGCAATCTGGTTTTACAAAACATACATCTTTACACATACATTCATTAATTTTCATAATATTTACCACCTTTCAAATTTAGTATGGCAGATATTTTTTTAATTATTCACAATTGGTGACATTGGTGGTGGTTCTTGGTGGTGACATTGGTGCCGGTTCTTGGTGGTGACATTGGTGCCGGTTCTTTTTGTCACTCCT
>CAMVKF010000040.1 GCA_947168035.1 uncultured Clostridia bacterium
CAAACAGAAATAACAGATGGATATGTTGGAACTGGTATGTGTTTGAAAGATATAAGAGATGAAAGTATTTATAAAATTAGTGTAATTGGAGACATAAATAAAGATGGAGAAATTACAATAATAGAATTAAATAAATTTATTAAATATATTATAAATGCTAACAAAGATGAATTAAATGAAATTCAAAAACTATCTTTAGATTGAGTATGTGATTTTGAACTAGATATTGCAGTTATTACAGCAATAATTAAATATCTAGCTTATGGTAATTTAGACGTTTTAAAAACAGTTTATACAATAGAGTACTATAAAGAAAAAGTAGATTCTGATGAATATGAATTAGTACAAACTAAGACTAAAATTGATTCTATTGGGGAGATGGTTGAGGCTGAAAAACTAAATTATGAGGGATTTACACTTAACTATACTAATGAAAGTAAGCATAATGGAATTGTAGACAAAACTGGAAATTTAAAATTAAAACTATATTATAAAAGAAATACACATAAACTTAAAATAAATAATGTAGAAGGAGCAAGCATAGTATTTAATAATTTTTTATTAGAAAAAAATATAGAACAAATTACAAAATTTGAAACTAAATTGGCTTTAAATATAGATGTAGAAAAAGGCTATGTATTTAAAGGTTGGAAAATTACTAATGAACAAGGAACAGAAGTTAATATAAATCTTAATGATGAACAAAAAGAGCAATACAATATAGAAACTAAAATGCCAGATGCTAATTTGATAATAGAGCCTATAGTAGAAATAGAAAACTATAATATTGAGTATGATTTAAAAGGTGGAAAGATTACAGGAGAATGTATAACAACATATAATATTAAACATCAAGAATTTGATTTAAATGAACCTACAAAAAATGGTTATATATTTAGAGGTTGGACTGGAAGCAATGGAATTGAGCCAGAAAAAAAGGTTACAATAAAAAAAGGTACATATGGTAATTTACAGTATACTGCTAATTGGGTAATGCAAGTTGACAAACCAATTATTAATTGTGAAAATGAGAAGTACACCAATAATAGCACAAAGGTTGCAATTACTTACCCAGAAGCTCAAAATACTACTAATCAATATAGAAAATATGGGGAGAACTGGGTTACAGTTGAAGAAAATCCATATATTATAGATTGTGAAGAAAACACAATAATTTACGCTAGAACAATAAGCCAACAAGGAGAAGCAACAGAAATAGTAGAAAAACAAATAAATAATATTGATAAAATAAGTCCAGAAATAAATAATATTTCTATAAGTAAAACAGAGCTAACAAATCAAAATGTAAAAGTAACTGTAATTACTCAAGATAAACAATCTGGAATCGTAGGTTATAAATTTACTACAAAAGAAAATGCAGATGAAAATGATTGGGAAGAAATAGAGACAACAAAAGATGAAATAATAAAAGAATTTGTAGTAAATACTAACGGAACATATTATTTTTATGTAAAAGATTTAGCAGGAAATGTAACAAAAGCTAAAGATGGGAAAATAGTAATAAATAATATAGAAAAAACAAAACCCATAATAACAGTTGCAAGAGATGAAAGCTTCGTTAGTAAAACAAAAACTATTAAAATTGATATTAATTATGAAGGAAAATCAAAATTAAGTGAAAATAATTCCTACCAATATTATATTTCTAAAAACAAAGATAATTTAGAAGGTGGAGAATGGAAGAATTATGCACCAGGAGAGAATTTTGCAGTAGGAGAAAACCTAACAGGAGAATATTTTCTATTTATAAAAGAAGTGCAAGATGAATTAGGAAATATTAGTGAAAACAATGGAACAAAATTGGAAAATTATCATATATTTTCAAGTTTAATGTTTGATAATTCAGCTCCAAATGTGAATTTTGAAAACAATGGAAATTCTGTATACAAAAAAGAACAAAAAACAAAAGTTAATGTGGAAGATGTAGGTAATGCAGGGTTAAATATTGAAAATCTTAAATATTTGTGGACTCAAAATATTAATCAACCAAATACAGAGGATTTTACAGAAAAATTTGCAAATGGAGATGAAATAAAGTTAAATGAAGGAAATGGAATTTTTTACTTATGGATTATGTCAGAAGATAATGCGGGAAATATTAATTTACAAAGAAGTAATGGCTTTTATTTAGATAACCAAATGCCTACAAACAAAAAACCAACTGTTCAAAATATTACAAATAGTACTATAAGTGTTGAAGTAAAGCAAGAAGATGAGAAAAGCCAAATAGATGCAAATAATATATACTTTGGAATAAAGGAAAGCACAAGTGAAGAATTTAGTTGGATAAAAAGTAACAAAAAAATATATAATTTTAAAAATTTAAAAATTGGAAAAAAATATGATATAAGAACTAAAGTAAAAGATAATGCAGGAAATGGGTATGTAGAATCTGAAATTTTAAGTAATATAGAATTAAACAATTCAGAAGATATATATATAATGCAAACACCAACAAATTGGACAAATGATAATGTATATTTAACAATTACATATCCAAGCTATGACATGAATGTTAAAAAACACTATAGTACAAATAATAAAGATTGGATACAAGTTGAAGAAGATATTAAAGAAATTAATATTGAAGCAAATACAACTATTTATACAAGAATATTAGATGAAGATGGAGCAATAATTAAAAGCACACAACATACTATTAGCAATATTGATAAGCAAAAGCCAAATGTTGAAATTAAAGAAAGTGTTAATACATATGAGATAAAAAATGCAAATAGCGCATTAATTAATATAGATTTAGTAATAGAAGATACTGGAAGTGGCATATTAAAACAAGAATATGCATGGAGTAATACAAATACTGTTGCTCCAACAAAATGGAATATAATAAATGATACAAAAAAAATAAGTGAGAATAAAACCATAGGCGAATATTATTTATGGGTTAGAGCAAAAGATAATGCTCAAAACGAAACACTAAAAGTTTCAAATAAATACATAATAAAAGAAGTACAAAGTTATTCTATACAATATAATGCACTAGGTGGAACAGGTGCGCCAAGTACTCAAAAAAAATATATAAATGATAGTATTAATTTAAGTACAAAAGTGCCAACTAAAACAGGGTATACATTTTTAGGATGGGCAACAAAAGAAGGTGCAAACAAACCAGAGTACAATCCTGGAGCCAAATATAATGTAAATGCAAATACTACCTTTTATGCTGTTTGGGAAAAAGCCATATATAAAAATGCAAACACATATTATAGTACTTTATCAGCGGCAGTAAAGAATGCAAAAAGTAATGATATTATTACAGTACTAGAAAATTCAACAGAGAACTCTGAAATAGTTATAGATAAAAATATAACATTAGATTTAAATGGTAAAAATATGGCTATTTCTAAAACAATTATTGTAAATGCAAATTCTACATTAATTATAAGTGGTAATGGAAATATAAGTAATTCACAAGGTATAATTTTAATACAGAATAATGGAAATTTAAATTTAGTTGGAAACATAAATTTAACAAATACAAGTAAATATGCCGATTATGTAATAAAAAACCAAGGAACATTTAATAATAGTGGTACTGGGAAAATATCTAGTATAAGCAAAACAATTGGAAATATAGGAAGCTTAGTAATAAATAGTGGTACAATAGAATCTAAGGAACAAAATACCATTATCAATATTGGAGATATAAAAATTAATGGAGGAAATATAGTAAGCACAAATGCAATAGCAATTGGAAATGGGGAAAACGGCAAAATAGAAATGAACAAAGGAACAATTACAGGAGGTCAAGTTGGAATTTTACATGATTCAAAAAATGAATTGAAAATACTAGGAGGAACTGTAACAGGTAAGAAACATGGTATTAACAATTCTCAAACTGGAATTGGAAGTATTATATTAGGAAAAGAAAGTGATACTACAATAGTTAAAAATCCTATTATTTTAGGAGATGAGTATGGAATATATACATTAAATAGCTCTGGAAAAATTCTTTTATATAATGGAATAATAAAAGGTAAAAAAGGAAAGGGATATGAAGGAAATATTACCTGTAGAGACAAATACGAACTTTTAAGCACAAAATTAGGAGAATACCTTGAAATAGGATTAATTATGGCAAAAGAAAAGAATTACAGTATTGGAAATAACAATTATGAATCATTAAGTGAGGCTATAAAAAATGCCAAAAGTGGTGATAAAATAAAAGTAATTAAAAATGTAAATGATGCAAATGCTGTAACTATTGATAAAAATGTAACTCTAGACACAAATGGTTATTCACTTACAAGAACTATACCAATTAATGTAAATGAAAAAGTTACATTAACAATTACAGGTAATGGTAACTTAATAATGAAAGGCTCAAACCATTTAATTATAAATAAAGGAACATTAAAAATAACACATACAGGTACAATAAAAAACGAAAATACAGGTTCATATAATACAATTTATAATTTAGGAACTTTAGAAAAAACAGGAACAGGAACAATAGAAAATTTAGGAAAAAATAATGCAATACTTAATTTTGGAACAACAACAATAACTGCAGGTAAAGTAACATGTAAAAATGCTAATACTTTTAGAAATAATAAAAATGAAGCCAAATTAACAGTAAATGGTGGAACAATAGAAAATACAGGTGATTTTTACGCAATAAATAATTCGACTTTTACAGGAACTGTAAACATATCTGGTGGAACAGTTACAACTAATTATAGAACAATTTATAACGAAATAGGAACAATAAATATAAAAGGTGGAACAATTAATTCTAAATACTATGGAATTAGACAAAAAGGTGCAGGAAAGATTAATATTAGTGGAGGAACAGTTAAAGCAACAGCAAGTAGTAAGGCATATGGAATAATTATAGAAAATGCAAAAAATGTAACAAAAATTACAGGAGGAACAGTTCAAGGCACAGATTATGGTATATATGACACAGCCTCAAGTAATATTACAATAGGTACAAGTAGTGGAAGTATAAATAAAACAAACCCAACAATAATAGGCGATAAGTTTAGTGTGTATATGCCAAATGCAACTACAAAATTTAATTTTTATAGTGGAATTTTGAAAGGAAAGACAACACCAGGGTATTATGGAGGAGTAAATACTAGAAGTGGATATTCACCTATAACAGAATATAGTGGAGGATATTTTAATACAACAGTTGGAACAGCAACATATTCTATTAGTACAACACCTGTTTCATATACTACAAGTTTACCTACAGCTATAAATTGTGCAAATTCAGGAGCAACTATTACACTATTAAAAAATAGTACATTAACTAGTGGTGTTACAATAAATAAAAATTTAGTATTAGATACAAATGGCAAAAAATTAACAAGTGAGCAAACAATTACAATAGCAAAGGGAACTACAGCAACAATAGCTGGTAGTGGAACAATAACTTCTCAAACAGCAAGTAAAACATTAATAGCTAATGCAGGAACTTTAAAGTTAACACACACAGGAACAATTAGCAGAACTAATGATTCAAATGATAATAATTATGTTATTTCAAACACAGGAACAATAAGTAAAACTGGAACAGGAAAAATAAAAGCAGACAACAGAGCAATTTTAAATACAGGAGGAACTGTAACTATGTCTGCTGGAACAATTTCTGTAGAAGGATATATAGCAATTAATAATAAAGATAATGGTGTTTGTAATTTAAATGGTGGAACAGTAGAATCAAAAAATGATTGTGTAATTTACCATAATTCTGCAAAAAACCTAACAATAAATGGAGCAACAGTGAAGATGAGTAGTCCCTATGGGTATGAACACGCAATACAAAATAGAGCAACAGGAAATGTTATAGTAAAAAAAGGAACAGTAGATGGGTATTTTACATCTATACAAAACTATTCAACTGGAAAAATTTATATACAAGGTGGAGAAATAGGTAAAATTGTAAATAGTAAAGAAGGAGAAATTAATGTAAGTGGTGGAACAATAACATCATGTTCGGAAAATATAGTAAATAATGGAACAGGAACAGTAAATATTACTGGGGGAAAATTACAAGGACAGAAAAATGTAGGGTCTACAGGAATTGAAAATAATGGAACAGGAACTATAAACTTTAAAGGTGGAACAATAGATGTTGGAGGTACAGGAATAGAAAATAAATCAACAGGAACAATAAATGTTACAGGAGGAATAATAAAGGGTGGTACTTGTATAGATAATGGTCCAAAAGGGATTCTAAATATTTCAAATGGTACTATGGATGGTGGTGAAGGATGGTATACTGCCATTCATGCAGCAGGAACAGGGTCAATAACCATAACAGGAGGAACAATTAAAGGATATAAAGGAATAGTATGTGTTAATGAAAAAATAACAATTACAGGAGGAAATATAACAGGTAAATATAGAGCGATTGAAACTAGCGTAAATGCTTGGGGAAATGAAGCTGGAAAAGGAACATTAACTATTTCGGGTGGACAAATAAGATCCACAATAGACACGTACAGCTGCATGGCAATTGAATATAAAGGTAAAAAAACAACAGTAACAGGAGGAACAATTAGAGGAACTATTGAGGTTGGTGCTAAATACACAAGTACTAGAAATGATATGGGCATTGTAGGAGAGTGTACAATAAAAAATTTAAAATATAAAAAATTTCCGTGTTTTTATAATGCAACATCTATACCTTGGAAAGTTACAGGATATGGTTATAGTTTTAAATAGGAGTATAATATGCTAATTTTTAAAAAAATAAAAATATTAATAATAATATTTATTTCAATAATAATTTTACAAACAACATCCTTAGCTTCTAGCCTAGAGCTAGAAGCTAAGACAGATAAAACTAGTGTAGAACTAGAAGAAGAATTTACAATTAGTTTAAGTATAGAAAATATTGAGTCAACAACTGGAGTAAATGCAATACAAGGAAATATTGAGTATGACTACGATATTTTTGAATTTGTAAAGGTAGAACAACTAAATAATTGGTCTTTTAATTATAATGACCAAAATGATGGAAAATTTGTTGCAATGGTATTATCAAAAGGGGAAAAGGAAAACCAAGATATAGCAAAAATAGTTTTTAAATTAAAGCAAAATATAAATAATGATGAACAAACAATAAGAATAAAAAATATAAAATCTAGTGATGAATACGAAAAAATAAGTATACAAGATAAAGAAATAAAAATAAATATAGCAAAAATACAAGATAATAAACAGAAGGAGAAAAGCGAAAATGATACAGAAGTAAAGCAAAAAAACAATAATGTAATATATAGTATTTGTTTTGTTTTTATAATATTATTTTTAATATTTATATGTGTAATTATTAAACATAAAGTTAAAAAATAATATGTAAATTTTTCACTAGGAAGGAATGAGATAGGTAATGAAAATTTTTAAAAAAGTAATATTTATAATAATGTTTTTTATGTTAATATTTATGACAAAAACGTATGCTACAAATTTTGAATTAAAACCAAATATAACAGAAAAATCATTATATGCAGGAGAAGAATTTGATGTAACATTAAAATTATTGAATACAAATTCATCAAACAAAATTTTCGGAATACAAGGAAAAATGAGTTTTGATGAGGTTGCAATCGAGTCTGTTAGTTTTGAAGGTTTAAATAATTGGAGTGTTACAGTAAATAGTGAAGAAAATAGTGAACTTAAGGGTACATTTGTAATGGTAAAACTTACTGAAGGAGGAAATCTTGAAGAAGATGTTGCAAAATTACATATAAAAATGAAACCTACTATTGAGTTTAATAATACAAAAATTAGTATCACAAATATAGAAACTAGTAATGGGAGCGAAGAAATTAAAGCTGATAACATAAATATAAATATACAAATACTAAGTAAACAAGATGAAAATTCTAACCAAAGTGAGAACAATAATAATAATAATAATAATAATAATGGTAATAACAGTAATAACAACAATAGTAATAATAATGGCAATAGTAACAATAATAATAGTAATAATAATGGCAATGGCAATAGTAATAATAACAATAATAATGGTAACAGTAATAATAGCAACAACAATAATAATAAATCACAAAATAATTCACAATCTACAAATAGCCAAAGTAGCAATACAAATAGTAACAATGGTAGTAATAGTAATAACAAGTCAGCAAATGATAAAAATATTTCAAATAATAGTAATTCAAAAATCCCTAAACTAGGGATTGAACAAAACTTAGTTTTAATAATTGCTGTATGTGGTGTAATTTCTACCATAATGTTTTTTAAATATAAAAAATATAAGAGCTTGTAATGAAAATTACAAGCCCTTTTTTGGATTATATAAAATATTAAAAATCTTTATGTTGTGAATACTTTACATATAATATAGTTGATATAACGATTGAAACAGCTAAAAATCCTATTATTGTTATTGCGTTAGTTCCAGTTTTTGGTAAAGCATTTTTACTTTTGTTTTCTGTTTGTGAAGAACTAGAGTTTGAAGCACTACCTGAGGTAGAAGAAGTAGATTGGCTACTTGAACTAGATGAGCTTGATTCAGATTTACTACTTGAGTTAGATGAGCTAGAACTAGATTCGCTACCTGAGTTAGATGAACCAGAACTAGATTCACTACCTGAGTTAGATGAGCTAGAACTAGATTCGCTACCTGAGTTAGATGAGCTAGAACTAGATTCACTACCTGAGTTAGATGAACCAGAACTAGATTCACTACCTGAACTAGAATTTTCTTTAATAGATATAGTTATGCTCTTATTTGCTGATGTAGCACTAGTTTCTCCATCACTTGATGCAAGATTTGAAAAATTAACATTACCACTACCAGTTGCAGTAGATTTTACTTTTAATTTTATTGTACCAATTGTAGTTGTAGTTCCTGCATTAGCAGATAATGTATATGTAAACTTTCCTGTTTCTGTGTTTATACCAGCTGAACCAGAAGGCTGAATTGCAGTTTCTGTTATTGTTTCAAAAAAGTTTTTATCATAATCTATATTTCCACTCATAGCAGCAATACAATCACCATCAGCATTTGCAATATCTTTTATTGTAAGTGTGAAGGTTACTTCATCTCCAGGTGCAACTGATGTTTTATCTGCTACTATATCAATGGTTGCAGTTAAGTTTGCAGCATATGTTACATTAAAAATAAAAAATGATATAATAAAAATTAAAAAAATTTTTTTAGAATGCATAGTATTCCCCCTAATATATAATTAAATTAAAAATAAACTTATACTTTAATTTTAGCTTTTTTTAAAAAAATTGTCAATGCATAGGAATTTTCGAAATGTATAAAAACTTGATATATTAGGAGGTGTATCGTTTATGACATTTTTATTACAATCATATTACAATTATGTTACAATTGTATTGACAAATTACTATCACTATGATAATATTAATTTTAAAGGGGGAAAAAGTATGTTTATACAAAATTTTAAAATGAAAAAAAATTTAAAATTAACACATATGAAAAAAGTTATTGAAATTGCAATAGCTGTAGTATTTTTAAGTATAGCTTTTTTAGGATACTTTCAAAATGTCTCATTTGCAGGGAACAAGGAAGACGAGATATTAATAACAATAAGTTCAGCAGAGGAATTATGGCGTTTTGCAAAAAGTGGAACATGGGATTTTAATACAAAAGTAAAATTAACTCAAGATATAGATTTGGGATGTACTAAAGACAAGCCATGGATTCCAATTAACCTGTTTTACGGTTCATTTGATGGAAATAACCATACAATAAGTAATTTGTATATTAAGGTAAGTAAAAAATACGGAGAAAACTATGGAAATAATACATATTATGGAAATTTTGGGCTTTTTAGCAGTATTGTTGGTGGAGGCTCAATTATAAATACAACTATTAAAAACTGTACTATAGAACAAGATGATTCTATGGTTTGGGAAGGATTAAGGATTGGTGTATTTGCAGGAACGAGTGATGTTAAAATACAAAATTGTAAGACAACAGGATGTAAAATAAAACTAAATAATTGTAATGTAAATCGTTGGGCAATAGTTGGTGGAATAGTTGGAGAGGAAATCAAGAATGGCACTATTAACAATTGCATTAGTAACACTCAAATTAGTGTATTAGGTGGAAAATACAAAAAGAGGGATTTTTCTGATACTAGTGATTGGAATAGCTATATTTGTGGTGGGATTGTTGGTGAATCTAACGGAACAATTAAAAATTGCCAGAACAATGGAGAAATTACAAACAACCTAGGTATTGTTGGAGGAATAGTAGGAGGATACCAGGGGGAGAATATATCATATTGTAAAAATAATGGTAAAATTAATGTTGCAACAAAAGACCATTTATCACTGTCTGCAGGAGGAATTGTAGGAGTGAGTCATGATACATATAACAAGGTCGAATTAACAATAAATTGTTGTGCTAACAGTGCTAATATTTTTGGTACAGGATATAAAAAAAATGGGAAAGATGATGTTAGCGGAATGTATTTAGGTGGAATTATTGGGCAATTAGGCGCATCTGCAGACAATAAAAACAATAAGTATACAATAACAAATTGTTACAGTATTGGAAATATATCTTTAGATAGAGAGTATAGTAAACAAAAATATTATGGAGGAGATATATTGCCTAGAGGCTATGGGCTAGGTGGAGTTATAGGATGTACTATGTTAAATGCAAATGATAGTATGAAAATATCAAATATTTATAGTGTTGGAACTATTCAAAATACAGCATATGCTGGTGCAATATTTGGAAGATTAATTACAGAGTTGTATGAAACTATAGATATTGATACTTCAAATATTTACCATACTTCAGCTCTAAAAGATAAGGGAAATGAAAATGAAAAATTTCAATATAGATCTTTGAGAAAATATAGATATATAAAAGATATAAAAACAAATAGTACAAAGAAATCAATAAAAGATATGAAAGAACAAGCCTTTGTAAGTAAAATAAATAATGGTGGAAATGTTTTTACGTATGACAAATATGGAATAAATAAAGGTTATCCAGACATAAAGGAACTGCAAAATGGTTGGAAAAAGGTAAATGGAAAAAAATATTATTTTAAAAAGGGAGAGTATGTTACAGGATTAAAGAAAATAGATGGAAAACAATATGTTTTTGATAAAAACGGAGTATTAGATGAAGTTGCACCAAAAGTTACAGTACAATATAGTACTAAAAATAACACAAAAGGAAATGTAAAAGTAACTATAACGGCAAACGAAAAAATTCAAGCAATAGATGGATGGACTTTGTCTAAAAATGCTAAGACATTAACAAAAACATATACTGCAAATAAGCAAGAAACAATAAGAATAAAGGATTTAACTGGAAACAGTATAACAAAGACAATAAAAATAACTAATATAAAAAAATAAGGGGCTTTTTTTAAAGTCCCTTTTAAGTAGAATTTATTTTTTCGCCATAAATATATGTTTATTGTTAAAAAATTCTATTAGTTTAAATTTAAAGTGTATGATTGTATTTTCATCTGTTTTTGAAATTATAGCATATTCTTCTTCTGTTAAAGAATTTTTTAAATCTTCTTTAGATTCATCTGGTACAATTCCAGAGGTTATATCTACGAAACATAAAGAAGGGTAAAGTACACACCACCAGTTTCGCCCATTAGCTTTTCCAAGTTTTATATCTAGTGCATCATAATTGCCAGAAGGTAAGCTTATATCTCCATAATTTTTAGTTGGAAAATAAAAATTTCCAACATCAGCAGAAGCGGTATAATTAAAGCCATTTTCTTTAAGAGTATTGTTTGCAATTTCTTCAAAATCACTTAAGTGGTTTGAAACATACGCAATTGTTTCTTCTTTTGAAAGTGAATTTCCACATACAGAATTCATATATTTTATTAATTCATCTCTTACTTTATATTTTAAATTTTGGTCCTCATTTGAATTACTATTTGCTATTATATGCAATCTAAATACCGAATCAGCCAAATTAGAAGAAATATTACTTACATAAAAAAATGCACTTAAAAATATATAAATACTTAAAAGAATTGTTAAAATTATAAAACATTGTATTTTTTTCCTCATAAAGGTATCCATTCCTTTCTTAAATGTACACATAAGTTTGGAAAA
>CAMVKF010000041.1 GCA_947168035.1 uncultured Clostridia bacterium
CGGTTCTTTTTGTCACTCCTTTTCTGCGAAAAGAGTGACAAAAAGAACCGGCACCGATGTCACCACCAAGAACCGGCACCGATGTCACCACCAAGAACCGGCACCGATGTCACCACCAAGAACCGGTCCCAAATGGGAAAAATTAATTTTCAAATGTTTGTTTATCTATACTTTCTGGAACTTCGATAGGATATTTTCCTGTAAAACAACCTTCACATAATCCATCTACTTTACATTCTTTGCTTATTTCACGTAAACTTTCTAAACTTAAAAATTCTAAACTATCTGCCCCAATATATTCTCTTATTTCCTCAATTGTTTTTTGGTTTGCTATTAAATTATCTTTTTTATCTACATCTGTTCCAAAATAACACACATCAACAAATGGAGGTGATGCAACCCTTATATGTACTTCTAATGCTCCTGCATCTTTTAAAGTTTTTATAATTCTAGTTATTGTAGTTCCTCTAACAATAGAATCATCTACTAAAACAATCTTTTTACCTTTTACAGTTTGTTTTAATGGGTTAAGTTTTAAATTAACTAATTTTTTCCTTTTATTTTGAGTATTTTGTATAAATGTTCTTCCTATATATTTACTTTTAATAAAAACAATATCATAAGGAATTTTTGATTCTTTAGAAAAACCAAGTGCCGCATCAATTCCCGAGTCTGGTACACCTGCAACAATATCTGCATCAACTTTGCTTTGTTTAGCTAAATATCTACCTGCATTTTCTCTAAAAATATGCACATTAATTCCATCAATTGTTGAATCTGGTCTTGAAAAATAAATATATTCAAACACACATAACCCTTTTTTTTCATTTGGCAAAAAGTTCTCACTTTTTACTTCATTATCACTTACAACTACAATTTCTCCTGGATTAATATCCCTTTGAAATTTTGCTCCCATAATATCTAATGCACAACTTTCAGATGCCAATATTATATCTTCTCCTAAATTACCAATGCAGAGTGGCCTAAACCCTTGTGGGTCTCTTACTGCTATCATTTTTGCAGAAGACATTATTAATAATGAATAAGCCCCTTTAATAATTTTCATTGTATTTTTTACAGCTTGTTCTATAGAATTTGTTTTTAGTCTTTCTCTTACAATTATATGGCATATTATTTCTGTGTCACTTGTAGTTGTAAAAATTGCCCCATTTTCTTCTAATTCTTTTTTTAATTCAACAGCATTTGTTAAATTACCATTATGTACTATAGCTAAATTACCTTTTTTGTGTCTTACAACCATTGGTTGAGCATTTTCTTTTTTACTTATTCCTGTGGTAGAATACCTAACATGCCCAATAGCCATTTTTCCTTCTGGTAAGCTATCTTGAACTTGTTTAGAAAAAACATCTGAAACTAACCCAATATCTTTATGGTAATAAATATTTTTATCTTTATTTATTGCAATACCACAACTTTCTTCTCCTCTATGTTGTAAGGCAGATAAACCAATACATGTTATACTTGTTAATTCTTTTTGTTCTTCTTTAGTATAAATACCAAAAATGCCACATTCTTCTTTTAATTTATTAAACATTTTTTTAACCTTTCTTTAAATTGACTTTTTTTATTATTTGTGTTACACTTCGAATATCAAACGGAGGTGAAGTTTGAAAAAAAATTACAATTTTCCAAACTGATTTGTACCTTAAGGAAGGAATGATATTATTATGTATAATTTAGTTGTTTTTGCTTCTGGTAATGGTTCAACTTTGCAAGCTATTATTGATAGTATTAATAATGGAAAGCTAAAAGCTAGCATAAATTTAGTTGTTTCTGATAACCCAGATGCATTTGCTTTAGAAAGAGCAAAAAAACATAATATACCAACTTACATAATTCAAAGTTCAGATTTTAATAGCAGAGATCTAGAATTGTCTAATATTTTATCTAATTATCAAATTGACTTAGTAGTTTTAGCAGGCTACTTAAAAATGATTGGTCCTAAACTACTTGAAAAATACACAATTATTAATACTCACCCTTCTCTACTCCCAAAATTTGGAGGAAAAGGTATGCATGGCATGCATGTTCATGAAGCAGTAATTTCCGCTAAAGAAAAAATTAGTGGAGCAACTATTCATTTTGTAAATCAAGAATATGATAAAGGAACAATTATTAGCCAAACTAAGGTTGAAGTTTTACCTACAGATAATGCAGAATCTCTATCTGCTAAAGTACAAGCTGCAGAAAAAATTCAACTAATTGATGTATTAAATCAATTTGTTAATAATAAAATACATTAGTGTTCATAGATACATCCTATATCTTTTCTATAATCAAGCTTACTATCTATGTTTCCTTCCATTGCATTATATACCTTGTTTTTTGCTTCCTCAAGTGTATTTCCAGAAGCACATACTGCAAACAACCTAGATATACCTATTGATGTGTATGTGCTTCCTTCTATATTTTTACAACTTGCAAAATAGATTTTTGCATTTTTTTGTTTAATGTTTTCTACATTTAGTGTAAACTCACAAGGATCTCCTTTTCTTATTGCATAATCTGGGCTAACAACATAAACTGTTACTATATATTTATTTTTAAATTTACAATTTTCACGTGTTAATTTTTGTTCACAAATGTTTTCTAATATTTCACAAAATGGAGTTTCTAATGAATTTAATACATTTATTGCTTCTGGGTCTCCAAATCTTGCATTAAATTCTATAAATTTAATTCCTTCTTTGCATTTAAAGAAACCACCATATATTACTCCTTTAAATTCCATACTATCTTTGTTTATATAATTAATTGTATCTTTAATTAATTTTCCACATATATCAATATCTTTTTGTGTTAAAAATGGTAATAATCCATCTTCAAAACTTAAGCATCCCATACCACCTGTTCCTGGTCCTTTGTCCTCATCAAATCTATATTGATAATCAAAAGTAGTTGGAGTAACAACAATGTTTTTACCATCTGTTAAAGCCATAACAGTAAATTCTCTACCTGTAACTTTCTCTTGTACTATAACAATTCCATCTGCTTCTAAACAAGATTTAGCATATTGGTATCCTTCTTCTTTTCCTATAAAATGAACTCCACCAACTTTTACTCCTTTTCCTCCTGTTAATCCTTCTGGTTTTACAACAAAGTTATCATCATTATAATTTTTCATAACTTCATCTAATTCTTCTATTGTTTTAATTGCATTATTTTTTATAATCATCTCTGGTGCTATTTTACTTATTATATCTAATGCAAAAGATTTACTCCATTCGATCTTTGCACCTTTAGAAGTTGGACCAAAAGTTTTTAGTCCTAAACTACTTACATAATCAATTAACCCTTCTTGTAATAAGTTATCTTGGCTAACTACGCAATATTCTATTCCCTCTTCTTTTATAAATTTTCCTACTAATTCTTTATCAAATGGATTTCCCACAATGTATTTTCCATTAGATTTATTTACATATTCTTCAATTGAAGGATTTTTGTGAGCCATTACAGAATATAAAGAAAACCCTTCAGAAATTTGTTCTGCAAGAACAGCTTCTCTTCCTCCATTACCTAATAATAAACATTTTTTCATAAATTTATCCTTTCTTTTTTATATTTATTTCTTGCGGGCGATTAAAATCGCCCCTACGTTTTTTTGGTCGAATAAATTTGCCCCTACGTTTTTTGCGGGCGGATAAATGCACCCCTACATTTATACATTTACCTCTGGTTTTAAATCTTTTATTAAATCTTTATTTTTTTCTAATATTGGATTGACTTTTTCAGTTATATATTCTTCTACTTGTTTTGGAGCCCTACCACATAAATTACTTGGATTCATAGCTTCTAAAATTTCTTCTTCTGTTAAACCAAAAGCCTTATCTTTTGCTATTCTTTGTACTAAATCATTTGATTTTCCTAATTCTTTTACTTGTTTTGCAGCTTCCATAGAATATACTCTTATTTTTTCATGTAATTCTTGTCTATCTCCACCTTTTAAAACCGCATTCATCAATATTTCTTCTGTTGCCATAAATGGTAATTCTTGCATCATATTAGTTTTTATTACATTTTCATAAACTACTATATCTTTTGAAATATTAGCATATAAAATTAGTATACTATCAACTGCTAAAAAACTTTCTGGAATACAAATTCTTTTATTTGCAGAATCATCTAGTGTTCTTTCTAGCCACTGTGTTGAAGTAGTAATTGCAGGGTCTAGAGCAAGAGAAATTACATGTCTTGAAAGTGAATTTATTCTTTCACTTCTCATTGGGTTTCTCTTATACGCCATAGCAGATGAACCAATTTGCCCCTTTTCAAAAGGTTCTTCTAATTCTTTTTCATGTTGTAATAATCTCATATCATTAGCAAATTTAGAAGCACTTTGAGCAATTTGAGCAAGTAAATTTAGAACTCTAGAATCTAATTTTCTAGTATATGTTTGTCCAGAAACAGCATATACATTTTCAAATCCCATTTTTTCAGCAATTTTAAAATCAATTTGTTTTACTTTTTCTTCACTTTTAAATAACTTCATAAAACTTTCTTGTGTTCCTGTTGTACCTTTACACCCAAGCAATTTCATATGACTTTGTACAAATTCAATTTCTTCTAAATCTTCAATTAAATCTTGTATCCATAGTGTTGCTCTTTTACCTACAGTTGTAAGTTGTGCTGGCTGAAAATGTGTATATCCTAAACATACTATATCTTTATTTTTTAAAGCAAATTCTTTTAAATTATTTATAACTAAAATTACTTTTTGTTTTATTAATTCTAACGCTTTTGTCATTAAAATTACATCTGTATTATCAGTAACATAGCATGATGTTGCACCTAAGTGTATTATAGGTTTTGCTTTTGGACATTTTAATCCAAATTCATATACATGTGCCATAACATCATGTCTACATTCTTTTTCTCTTTTTGCAACAATCTCATAGTCAATATTATTAACATTTTGTTTCATTTCTTGAATTTGTTCTTCTGTAATATCAATTCCCAATTCTTTTTCTGTTTCTGCAAGTGCTACCCATAGTTTTCTCCAAGTAGAGTATTTACTATCATTAGACCATAAATAATTCATTTCATTACTTGGATATCTTCCTGAAAGTGGGGTTACATAAATTTTATTTTCCATAATTTCTTTCCTTTTTAATTTTTTATTCTTACATATTAATAGATAATGGTTAATTATTATCTAAAATATTCAACTCCTGCTTCAAATATTTTTTGGTCTTTTCTGCCTGGAATATTTTTCTCAATTTCACGATAACTTCTTTCACTATGTCCCATCTTTCCAAGTATTCTACCGTCAGGACTTGTAATACCTTCTATTGCCTCTATTGAACCATTTGGGTTAAAATTAATATCATAAGTTGCATTTCCATTTAAATCTACATATTGTGTAGCAATTTGTCCATTTTCTATTAATTGTTTTTCAAGTTCAGGTGTTACAATAAACCTACCTTCTCCATGTGAAATTGGAATTGTAAATTCGTCTCCAAGTTCAACTTTGCTAAACCATGGTGACATTTTTGAAACTACTTTGGTCCTTACCATTTTTGATTGGTGTCTTGCAATTTGGTTAAATGTAAGAGTTGGAGAATTTGAATCCATTTGCATAATTTCTCCATAAGGTAATAATCCTAATTTTACTAGTGCTTGGAATCCATTACAAATTCCTAATATTAAGCCATCTTTTTCGTATAAATGCTTATGTATTAATTCTTTTAATTTTGAATTTCTAAATACTGAGCTTATAAACTTACCTGAACCATCTGGCTCATCTCCACTGCTAAAACCTCCTGGCAATGCAATTATTTGTGCATCTTCAATTGCTTTTGCAAACATATCTATTGATTCTAGAATAAACTCAGGTTTTATATTTTTAAATACAACTGTGTTTGTAATTGCTCCTGCATCTTCAAATGCTCTTGCAATATCATATTCACAGTTTGTACCTGGAAATACTGGTATAAATACTCTAGGCTTTGCAAATGAGACTGTACGTGTAATAGTACAAGGTTTATTACTCATTATATTTTGGGCTTGTTTTTGATTTTGTTTAACTTTAGTTGGGAATACTTTTTCTAAAGGTTCTTCCCACATTTTTATTAAATCATCTATTTTAAAAGATGTATTTTCATTTACTACAATATCTTGGTTTGAAGTTGTAAATCCTAAAAGTTCAAGTTTTTCATTTGTCACATCTTCTTTTAACTCTATTACAAATGAACCATAATATGGATAGAATAAATCGAGGTTTTCTTTTTCAAATTTAAAACCTATTTTATTTCCCATTGAACTTTTTGTAATAACATCTGCAATACCACCATTTGTAATTGTACTTACAGACAATACTTTTCCATCACAAATTAATTTATGTATTATTTCAAAGTTTTCTTTTAGATCTTCAAAATCTAATACATCCTCTTTTCCCATTTTTGTTTGTAAAAACATTACTTTTGAATTTGTGCTTTTAAATTCATTTGAAACAACTTTAGTTGTATCTGTTTCTCCTATACAAAATGATACTAATGTTGGTGGTACATCTAGTTCATTATAAGAACCTGACATACTATCTTTACCACCAATTGCAGCAATTTTAAGTTGTTTTTGTGCATAATATGCTCCTAAAATTGCACTAAATGGTTTTCCCCATCTACTTGGGTCATGTCTTAATTTTTCAAAATACTCTTGTAAAGTCAAATATGCTTTTTTATAATCTCCACCTATAGCAACATATTTAGAAACTGATTCTACTATTGCATATACTGCTCCATGGAATGGGCTCCAACTTGCTAAATAAGGGTTATATCCATATGTCATAATTGTACCACTTGTTGTTGTTCCATTTAGCACTGGTATTCTGGCTACCATACCTTGCGTCGGTGTTAGTTGATATTTTCCACCAAATGGCATTAATACTGTATTAGCTCCAATACTGCTATCAAACTGTTCTACTAATCCTTTTTGAGAACAACAATTTAAATCTTTAATTGTTTCTTGCCATTTTGTTTTTATATCTTCTATTTTTTCTTTTTTAAAGAAAGATTTTTCTTCATCTGGTTTTTTTACCTTTACAGATTCATTTTTTACATCACCATTTGTATTTAAAAATTCCCTTGAAATATCAACAATTACTTTTCCTCTCCAATGCATTATTACTCTTGGATTTTCTATTACTTCTGCTACAACAGTTGCCTGCAAGTTTTCTTTTTCTGCAAAACTAATAAATTTATTTTCATCCTCTTTAGAAACTACAACTGCCATTCTTTCTTGTGATTCTGATATAGCAAGTTCTGTTCCATCTAATCCATCATATTTTTTAGGAACTTTATCTAAGTTAACTTCAACTCCATCTGCAAGTTCTCCAATTGCAACTGAAACTCCACCAGCACCAAAGTCATTACATCTTTTAATAATTTGTGTTACTTCTGGATTTCTAAATAATCTTTGAATTTTTCTTTCTTCAGGTGCATTTCCTTTTTGAACTTCTGCACCACAAGTAGTTAGTGATGCACTTGTATGTGCTTTTGATGAACCTGTAGCTCCTCCACAACCATCTCTTCCTGTTTTTCCACCAAGTAAAATTATTTTATCTCCTGGAACAGGTCTTTTTCTTACAACATTTTGCTTTGGTGCTGCTCCAACTAATGCACCTATTTCTAAACGTTTTGCCACATATCCTTCATGATATATTTCTCTAACTTGCCCAGTTGCTAATCCAATTTGATTTCCATAAGAACTATAACCTCTTGCTGCTTCATTAGTTAATTTTCTTTGTGGTAATTTATTAGGCAAAGTTTCTTCTACTGTTTTTCTTGGGTCACCACAACCTGTTACCCTCATAGCTTGGTATACATAAACTCTTCCAGACAATGGGTCTCTAATTGCTCCACCTAAACAAGTTGCCGCACCACCAAATGGTTCAATTTCTGTTGGGTGATTATGTGTTTCATTTTTAAACATTATTAAATATTCTTCTGGTTTTCCATCAATATCTATTGTTGCTTTTATACTACATGCATTTATTTCTTCTGATTCATCAAGTTCTTTTAAATATCCAGCTTTTTTAAGCTCTTTTGCAGCAATTGTTGCAATATCCATTAAACAAACATCTTTTGCTTTTTTATTTTCATAAACAATATCTCTTGATTTTAAATAATCTGAATATACTTCTTGTAAAAAATCCCACTTTATTTCTAATACTTCTAATTTTGTTAAAAATGTTGTATGTCTACAATGGTCTGACCAATATGTATCTATCATTTTCATTTCGGTATTAGTAGGGTCTCTTTTTTCTACATCTCGAAAATATTTTTGGCAAAATTCCAAATCTGCAAAATCCATTGCAAATCCGTATTTTTCATAGAATTTTTCTTGATCATCTTTAGTCATATTTATAAAACCTTCAATTATTGCAACATCTTCTGGTATATCTGTTTGTTGTTCTAAACTTAAAGGCTTTTCTAAAGAACATTCTCTTGAATCTACACTATTTATTAAATATTTTTTTATATTTTCAACATCTTCTTTATCAATGTTTCCTTGTAAAATATATATTTTTGCTGACTTTGCTATTGGTCTATTTCCACCTTCTAATATTTGCAAACATTCCTCTAAAGCATTTGCTCTTTGGTCAAATTGACCAGGTAAAAACTCCACACCAAATACATAGTCTTGTTTATTAAATTCATATTCTTCAATAAAATATTCATCAACTTGTGGCTCTGAAAATACAGTATTTTTAGCTTGGTTAAAGGTTTCGTCTGAAACATTTTGAACATCATATCTATTTAAAACTATTATATTTTTTAATAACTTAATATTAAGGTTTTCTTGTATATCGGCTAATAATTTTTTAGCTTCTATATCAAATCCTTCTTTCTTTTTTACATAAATTCTTTTAATCATTTCTTTCCTCCAAAATTCTATATATTTTAAAAAACAAGCATACTCTTTAATTATTGCGTGTCAGCCCTAATTAATATATATTTTTTCATTTCGTTTGGTGTCGCAATCTTCCCTATCTTAAAATATAAAAATAAATTTTTATATTTTAAGATCGCATAGGTTGATTGCTCCAGTCGCCCTTCGCTACGCTTCGGTTGCTCGCCTTACGCGCTCCATTCAAAAATATATATTAATTAGGGCTGACTGGTACTCTTTAATTGTCAAGTTTCTATTTACTTTATTCTATATTTATTTCTTTGTTTCCTTCTGTTACCTCTCCAATAATGTAGGCTTTTTCTCCTTGTTCTTCTAAAATTTTTACTGCATTTTCAGCATCTTCTTTTTTTACAATAATTGCCATTCCAATTCCCATATTAAATGTATTGTACATATCTCTTTCAGGAATATTTCCAACTTTTTGAATTAATTTAAATATTGGTAAAATTGGATAAGAATCTTTTTTTATTTTTAGCGAAACTCCATCTTTTAACATTCTTGGCATATTTTCAAAAAATCCGCCACCTGTAATATGAGAAACTCCTTTTACTTGAATGTTCTTCATTAATTCTAATACTGATTTTACATATATTTTAGTTGGTGTTAATAAGCATTCTCCTAATGTCATTCCTAACTCATCATAATATTTATTAAGATTTTCTTTATTAACATCAAAAATCTTTCTAACTAATGAAAAACCATTTGAATGAACCCCTGTTGAACTAATTCCAATAACACTATCTCCAACTTCTACTGTGTTATTATCAATAATTTTTGATCTATCTACTGCTCCTACACTAAACCCAGCTAAGTCATATTCGCCTTCTTTGTAAAACCCGGGCATTTCTGCTGTTTCTCCACCTATTAAACTACATCCTGCCATTTTACATCCATCAGCTACTCCTTTTACAATAGTTGCAACAACTTCTGGTATATTTTTTCCTAAAGCCATATAATCTAAAAAAAACAATGGCTTTGCACCTACGCAAACAATGTCATTTACACACATTGCTACACAGTCTTGTCCAATTGTATCATGTTTATCCATTAAAAATGCTAATTTTAATTTTGTGCCTACACCATCAGTCCCTGAAACTAAAACAGTTTCTTCTGTTTTATCTGAATTTAATGAATAAAGTCCACCAAATCCACCTAAATCAGAAATTACATTTTCATTATAAGTACTTTTTACAAATTGTTTCATTAATTCTACAGATTTGTACCCTGCTGTTACATCTACTCCTGCTTCTTTGTAACTTTCGCTAAAACTTTGATTCATTCTTTTATTTCCTTTCTTTATATATTTTAATTACATACTATATAATTTTTTGTCAAAAGTCAACAATTTTTTTCAAAAATTAGCAATTGGAACTAAGTTTGATTTGCTTTTTTAAATTATTTACTATTTCTTTGAATATATCTCCTCTTTCATACATATTTTTAAACATATCAAAACTTGTACTTGCAGGTGAGAATAATACAACTTCATCTGGTTTACTATTTGTTTTAGCTAAATTAACCGCTTCTTCTAAAGTTTTAGCCATTAAAATTTTTATTTGTTTTTGCCCATTTTCTTCTTCTTTTTTTACACTATTAAAAATTTTAAATGCTGTTTGCCCTATTAAAATAAGTGTTTCTACTTTATCTAATATAGGTTTGGCAACAGGTGTGTAATCTAAATTTTTGTCTGCTCCTCCTGCAATTAAAACTATTTTTTCTTTTTCAAATGCATTTAAAGCTGAAATAAGCCTTGTAGGAGATGTGCTTGCTGAATCATTATACCATTTTACACCATCTATTTGTCTTACAAACTCTATTCTGTGTGGTACTCCTTTAAATTTTTTTATTGTGTCTATTGCCTTATCTTCTTGAACTAAACCAGATGTTGCAGCTAATGCTGCACATATATTTTCAAAATTATGTACACCTTTTATTTGCACCTCAGATGTATCTATTATATGTTTTCTAACACCTTCTTCACATTTTTTTATAATCTTTCCATCTACTATATAACCATTTTCTAATTTTTCCT
This sequence comes from uncultured Clostridia bacterium, assembly GCA_947168035.1. GTDB lineage: Bacteria > Bacillota > Clostridia > TANB77 > CAG-508 > CAG-269. The sequence goes on from CAMVKF010000041.1 coordinate 10,961, forward strand.
TACTGCTGAAAAATACAACTCTTCCTGGTGCTTCTTTTTCACACATTTTTGTTAATTCATTATCATAATTTAAAATTACTAATCCATCTTGATTTTGATTTTTAAAAATATTTTTCTTTGCTTCAATATATTCTTCATAGTCTTTATGGACATTTAAATGGTTTGGAGTTATATTTGTTATAACTGCTACATCTGGACTTATATCCATTTCCATTAGTTGGAAACTACTTAGCTCTAATACAACTATATCTTCTTTTTTTATTTCACTTAATTTAGTAAATAATGGAATCCCTATATTTCCCCCTAAATGGCAAGTATACCCTGCATCTTTTATTATTTCAGAAATTAGAGTAGTTGTAGTTGTTTTTCCATCACTACCTGTTATTCCTATAATTTTACAAGGGCACATTTTCATTAATAATTCTATTTCTGTTGTAACAATTGCACCTCTTTTTTCTTCTTCTTTAAGTTCTTTAACAGTTGGCAAACAACTTGGGCTACGCATAATTAAATCAAAACCATGTAAATTTGTTAAATAATCTTTTCCTGTAAAAATTTGCATATTATAATTTTTTGCTTTATTTATTATTTCTATTGGAATTTCTTCTAATTTTCTTGAATCAAAGACTGTAACTTTTGATCTTTTATTATAAAAATAATCAATTAAAGGTAAATTACTAACACCTAAACCAATTATTGCAACTTTTCTAAATTTTATATAATTTTCAAATTCTTGTAATTTTTTATTTTCCATTTTTTTCACCCTTCCTTAATTCATATTATGTTTTAAACCTTATTTTAGTTTATGTTATCATATATTATTTTTTTTTACAAGATTTGAAGGTATGTTTTTTTTATTTCAGTTAATAATATTATTATATTAAATCTTTGGAGGTGTTTGTTATGGCTAAAAATAAAAATAAAAACAAAAATAATAAAAATAATAATAATAGCAATAATAATAATAACAACAATAACAATAACAATAATAACAAAAATAATAATAATTAAT
>CAMVKF010000042.1 GCA_947168035.1 uncultured Clostridia bacterium
AGTAGATGATGCACCATACTTAGTATTCCAATTAGGTGAAGAAAGAACTATTTCTGGAAAGGTATTTGAAGATAATGCTACAAATACAACTAATGGACAAAAACTAGGTGATGGACAATACAACGAAGGTGAAAACATTATAAAAAATGCTATATTCCTCTAATTATCAACATTTATCCTATTCATTTTGTTGTTGCGGAGCAAATTTGCGGAATAACAAGTATTTTATAAATGCTGAAATTCTAGCAAATTCTCCACAATTTTATCATTTGTTTTAAGCTGTTACATAATATCGCTCAAACAAATTGTGTTCTTTCATATAATTAACAAAGTTTTCATTTTCTGAATTAATGAAATGGCGGTCAACATCAATATAATATTTATTAGTTATCTGAATGTCTGTATGACCTAATATTTTTTGTAAAACAATTGGTGGCATTTTTGCTTCAGCACATCTTGTTGCAAATGTTCCTCTTAGCATATGAGTATGAACTTTGGTTTTAGTTTCACCATCTGTATCGACATAAAGATATAAATTTAATTTAAAAGCAACTCTTTTAATTGCTGAGTTAATTGTGCCTTCTTTAAAAAATCCACCTGTAATATTTTTAGGATTATAGAATAGTAAATTAAATTTATTCTTTGCAAGGTGAGCCATACATTCATTAAGATATTTAAAGGCAATATCACTAAGATGAATAACTCGTCTTCCTGCCCCGTGTTTTAGTATCTAATCCAATACAATCTTTTTCTTCTTCATCTTTGGTAATTGTTTTAGTAATAGTAATTGTCCTATTTTCTAAATTTATATCTTTTTTATAGTCTAAAGATAGAGCTTCTCCAATTCTCATACCAGTTGTAAGCAATAATAAAAATAAATTTTTGTGTTTACATTTATAAATTGGTTGAGATTCAAGATAATTAACAAATTGTCTTTCTTCATCTAAAGTAAGAGCAATTACATCTGGTGCAACTTTAACTACTTTAGTTTTAGGCTTTTCTATTGCATTATAGCCACTCATAAAATTATCTTTAATCATATTTTGACTATATGCATAATCGAAAGCTCTTTTAATTATTCTATATCTTTCTTTAATTGTTGTAGGAGAATACTCTGCAAGTTTGTTTAAATAGTCAACAATTTCTATTCTACTAACTTTGTTAATTGGTTTTGTAGTAAAAGATTCCTTTTCAATCATTCTTAAGTTTGTATTATTTTTGCTATTTGTATTGTTTCCAACTTTGTGAAGCTTATAGTCTTCCATATAAAGTGTTTTAGCAATATCTATAATTGATAAATTGGTTTTACTTATTATTCTTGGACCACCATTTTTATCAATATTAAGTTTTGCCTCTAGCGCTAAATTTAAAGCTTCTTCTTCAGTGTCTGCAACAAATGTCTTTTTTAACTCTTTTCCTGTTATAGTATCTCTACCTAAAATAACTGTAGCCTTACTTGTTTGAGAAAAATAAAACAAATTGCATCCACTATTTTTACAAATATGCATTCTTTTCAAACTATCTGCTAATTGATAAGGTTTGCTTTTACATATATTACAATTTTCACATACACTTTTATCAACATTCTTTTTAGGTCTGATTGAAGGGTATGTGCCATAAGTTATTCCATTAATTTTACTCATTTTAAAAATCCTTTCTATGATAAAATTAAAGGAAAACTATTGCTATATTTAGATTTTATGTTATAATTATACTAGATTGAGAAACATATAGCAAGGTCTTCCTTGTAATTTTATTCAAGTAATAAAAGTTTCTATTGAAGGTTTAAATGCTCCATATTTAAATCTTCAGCTAACGCATATAGCTATTGGCACAAAATCGAAGATTTTGACAATAGCTTATTTTCTATTCATTTGTTTGTACATTTTTAAAATATTCTTTAAAAGATTCTTCCATAACAAGCCAAGACTTGCCAATTTTCTTAGCTGGAAAATCTTTTTTATGGAATAACTCTAAACAAGTTTTATTACCTATCTTTAGTGCTTGTCTAATATCTTTTGTTTCTAAAAATATAGTTCCATTAAGTGTTTTCATAGAAGTTCTCCTTTCGTTTAGTGTAATAATTAATACCTAGAAGATAGATACTTTTTCTTTCATTGGAATTTCACCACTCCGCTAATTAGCCGAGTTACCTTCATTGCGTGCGACGGCTCATCAGTCGATTACTCTGACTTCAACGCTCAAGCTGTGACTAGGTAAAAGTTTCATTAACTGTTGTAAAATGTTATATGATGTTCCTAAAATCTAGAACATATTTGTAAATGTTCAAAAGATTTGTGAAATTCTCTTGACTATCATAAATAAAAAGTTTATAATAGAAAGTGAGAAAAAATAATACTATCTTTTAAGTTACTCACATTATATATCGAGATTTGTAAAATGTCAACAAATTTTCAAATATATTTTTATTTTTCTCACAGAATAGGAAGTGGTAATTATGAAATTATTTAATATGGCTGTTCCAAAAGACAGTATTTCAATGATTTTAGATCCAGTTGGAGATGTAGAAAATTATCATACAACAATATTTTTGCATAAATCAAAAATAAAATTAGCAGAAGAGGATAATGAATTTTCAAAACATATAGTATTGGATTTAGATAAAAAAAATAAAAATGAAAAAATAATTAAATTTATGTGCAATCAAAAATATGGAACTTTTTTATTAGATTTTTTAAATGCAGACTTTTCAACTGCCGAAAATGCATATAATACATTTTTTGTATATTATGGAATTGAAGGAATTGGAAGTTTAGATGATATAAAAAGGAAATATCCGATTGAGTATTCTACAAGATATATATCAACAAAAAAATTTTTAGATTATTATTCTAAAGTATATGAACTTGTTAGCATTGATTATATAAAATATCAAAATGATTTAAGAAAAACTGTAGATTTTGTTTTTGATTTACACGAACATAAAAGTACAAAAAATATAGATAAATATTCTAAATTTATGGCATATTGTACAGCTATTAATTTAACTGGTCAAATTATTTCTCGAATAAGATTAGGAATAGGAAGAAGTTTAGAGAAAGAATTGCCAAATGAAATGAATGCTAAACAACTTGAAAAATTGGCATTAGACATTGCTAATAAAAAAATTAGAAATGTTGCAGTCTATATTTATGAAAGTACATCTTTTTTTGCACTTACATATATTGCATTAAATGACTTGATACAAAATACAAAAAGAAATATAAGTGTTTGTCAAAATTGTGGAAGATATTATCTTCAATATTCTGGAAAAGAAATATATTGTGAACTTCCAAATCAAGATGGAAGCCCTACTTGTAAGTCTTATGCTTCAAGAAAAGCTTATGATATAAAAATAGTAGAAGATACAGCTGAACTTGCATATAAAAGAGAATATCAAAGAAGAATGACAAAAGTATATCGTGCAAGTGAAATAGTAAAGCCTGTAATGAGAATGGAATTTAATTCGTGGAAAGATAAAGCAAGAAAACAATTAAAATTATATAGAGAAAACAAAATAACAGCTGATGAATTGTGTAATTGGATAGAAGAAAACAAATAAAAAATAATCATTAAAAATTAAACTAATTCGCTCCATAACTATTGACTTATGGAGTGGATTAGTTTAAAATGTTATTGGGGGAAAATAAAATGTTATATAATTATAGTGAATTATTAACCAAATATCAAAGTGCTTATCAAATTCAAAAAGCTGTAGATAATAAAGAAATTTATAAAATAGAAAAAGGGATATATTCAGATGTTCCAAGTGTACATTATTTGGCTATTGTAAATAAAAAATATCCTTATGCTGTAATAACTTCATTATCTGCATATTACTATCATAATTTAACAGATGTTATTCCAGATAAAATTTATTTAGCAACAGATAGAAATAATAGAATGATATTTTCTAACAAAATAAAGCAAATTCGTATGAAAGATGAGTTATATAATTTAGGAAAAACTCAAATTGAGTACGAAGGAATAAAAATAAATATTTACAATAAAGAGAGAATGTTAATCGATTTAGCTAGAAATAAAAATCAAATAGGATATGATTTATATAAAGAAATAATTTCTAATTATAGAAAACAGGTGAATTCATTAGATACACAAAAGATAGAAGAATATTTACAATATTTTGTAAATGGAGATAAAATTTTTGAAATAATTCAAGACGAGGTGTTTTAATTAACTCTTATAGGTACTGCTAATAATAATTGGTTAGAAATGCCAATAGAAGATGTAACGGAAAGTGTATTAAATTATTTTGATGGATTGGTAAAAATAGTATTATAATATATGGATTTAAAAGGATGAGAAAATATGATATTTGAAAGAAGAAGAATATTATTAGCTTCAAATAGATTTATACAAGATATTCATAATTTACCAGATGAGATTAAAAGAGATACTATAATATTAATAGGTCCAATGGGAACTGGTAAAAGTACAATTGCAAGATTACTATCATCTAGTGGAAACAGAATACCATTAGATGACGAAGAATTTCTTAAAGGATTATATGCTCGTAGAAAACGATTTAGTAATTTTAAGAATTTTGAATTTGGACTAACTGGAACTGTTTTGAGTACATTAAAAAGACCAAGTGTTATAGATTTTGGAGCTGGTCATTCAATATATGAAGATGTTAGATTGAGAAGGCAAATGCAATTGATGTGTGCAGATTTTAGTAATGTTATTTTATTATTGCCATCAGAAGATAGAGAAGAAAGTCGACAAATATTAATGAAACGAAGAAATATACAACAAGGCTCTCGTCAAGATCATAATAATTGGCATTTTATTACTGCTCCAAATAACTATGACCTTGCTACTCATACAGTATATGAAAAAGATAAAACACCAGAAGATATTGCAGAAGAAATTAAAGCATTATTAAAAACTAAAGATAAAGTACAAGAAGAAAGATAAAAAATGATATTTTAAATAAATCGGGTAGAATTTGAAAGAAACTATAAGAAATATAAGGAAAGTATATCAATATGGTAAAGAATATAAGAAAAATCTTATAGTAATGATTTTTGCAGTTTTTCCTTCAAGATTAACAGAGCCATCAAGACCAGAAATTAAAGAAATTTTAGCTACATATGGAATGACAAAATATGATGACTTTGAATTATTAAAAAGAAGTGGTGCAAAACTTCCTACAGATAATTATGAATTTGTAATATAGAAATAGAATAACATAGAAACTACTACTCAATAGGGATTTCTAAACCTATTCGAATACAAGGCAGTTATATGTAGGAGAAGATGAATTTATAGTTGATGTAAATACAGAAGAACTGCCATTTTAGAGTTTTATAAAGTTAGAAAAGCAGGTGATTACAATAAAAAGACTAAATATATTTATAGATGAAAGTGGGTACTTTGGCTTTGTAAAAGGAAGTTCAGATTTGTATGCAGTATCGTTTACATTACATGAAAGTTCGGATTCAATACAAAGTGAATTAAAATATTTAAATGAGAGATTAAAAAGCCTTGATTATGAAGGTATGATACATTTGGCATATCTTGTAGCAAAAAGAGGAGATTATTCACATTTCGATTTAGAAAAAAGAAAAAGTATATTTTGGGCAATATTCTATTTCTCAAATAGAGTAAAAGTTAAGTTAAAAACTATTATAATAGATAAAAAATATATTAATAAAAAAATGCAACTAAATATGGCTCTAGCAAGAGAAATAGGACAATTTGTTAATGAGAATAGAAATTATTTAGAATCTTTTGATAAAATAGTTATTTATTATGATAATGGACAAGAAACATTAGCAACAATACTTGATACTATTTTTGCGACTAATCCTAAAGTTGAAAGAAGAGTAGATTTTGACCATACAGAGAAAAGACTATTTCAAGTTTCGGACATGCTTACAGTAATTGATAAATTAGACTATAAAAGAAAGAATAATATTCCTTTTACTAATGCTGAAAAATTTTTCTTTAAAGGAAAAGATTTTAGACATATAATTAATTTATTAAAAAGTAAAAGACTATAATAAAAAGCCATTCGTTTGAATGGCTTTTACTGACGCTTTGCATCAGCACGGGTCAGGTCCTAATCTAGTAAACTATTTCAGACCCATAAAATAATATTATTTATAATATATTATTCCTCTTTATATTTAAATTATACACTAAAATTTGAAAAATGTACATACTTTTTAAAAAATTTTTCAAAAAATAAAGTGGTTCTCAGTTAACTAGCTTGACAAAGAACCAAGAAACCACACAAGAATAAAATAGAATTGATTAATGAAAAACTCTAGATAATTCAAACTCAAATTTTAACTGCTGTATAACTTACTCTAGCTGGAATTTTTATAATAAAAAAGTGAATAAACTCAAACATAAAAAGTTGATTTTATTCACTTTTTTTAAATTCAATAATATCACTGATATTGCAGTCTAAGACATTACAAAAGATTTTTAAATATTCAACATTGATTAAAGTCACATTTCCTTTGCAATAATTACAAATCGTATCATATCTAATATTTGTTATTCTAGAAAGTGCATATTTTGTAGTTCCTTTTTTATCTATTACTTGCTTTAATTTAAAATTTATTTTTCCATCTACTTTTAACAGATTATTACCTAATGTATATTGGTCAAATTTGCTCATTTTCCAACTCCTTAACACATTTTCACATAAATAGAATATCAAAAAAATTACGTCTTGACATTATACGTTCGAAACGCTATAATGGTTTTAGAAAAAATTTTTTAACAAAAGTTAAGGAAAGGATAGGGTGCAAAAATGATTAAAAGTAATTCGAAAGAGAAAAATGAAGAAGGAATAACACTTATCGCGTTAGTTATCACAATTGTAGTTTTATTGATATTAGCTGGAATATCAATTCAGATGCTAACAGGTGATAATGGAATATTAACTAGAGCAGGGGAGGCAAAACAAGCTACAGAAAAAGCAAATGCAAAAGAGCAAATTCAAGTTGAAGTATTAGGAAGTTTTGATGCAAAAACGAACCAAAATCTAACAGTGTTAAAAGATAGATTGGGAAAAATTGGAGCAGAAGTAAAAAATTCTGATTTTCCACTATATGTTATATATAAAGGAAACGAATTTATTATTTCTGAAAATGGGGAAATGACAGATTTAGGAAATGGAGGGGTTACTCTTTTAGCTAAAATCAATGCTCAAGTTTCGGAAATGAGTGATAGTGAAAAATTGAATTTTTATCAGAATTTTTATGGGAAGACAGTAAATTATCAGCCTAAAGCAGATATTCAAACTTCAACATCTGAAACTAATGTATCTAAAAAAGCACAATGGAAAATATTTTATGCAGATGAAAACAATATATATTTAATAGCAGATAGTTATGTAACTTATGAGAGTTTGCCAAGTAATGGAGATATTTCATTTGCAAAATCGAATACAAATAATTTATATAAAGCTAACTTTAATAAAACAGCATTATTAAATGCATATTCTGGAGGAACAACCAGAATAAATGAATTTTCAAAAGCAAGTATATTAAAAGAGTTAAACCACGATTTTTTTCATTACAAAAACCCATCAACAAATGTTGAAGAGCCTTTAACAGCACCAAACTACGCAAGTATGATGGCAGTTGCTTCAATGTTAGATACAGACTTCTGGGATACAAAATATAAGGATAATACAGGATATGCAGAATACACAATTGGAGCACCAAGTATAGAAATGTTATTTGCATCATATAACCAAACACATGCAGATAAAAATTATGGAGCAAAAGTATATAAAGCAGGAGAAAAAAATTCGTCTGATACTACAATAGCAGGTGCAGATGGATATAAAATAAGCAAAAATAAAGATGCAGACAGAACAGCAAATGATTGGCAATACTACATTGTTCCAATGTTGGATAATGATACAGCAAAATCATATAATAATATTTATGTAAGTGATAGCAATACAACAAATGCAGAAGGATATTGGATTTCATCTCCATCATCTTCAGTAAATGTAAACTCTATTTTTGTGGGTTACAATGGATTTGTTGGATACTATTCATCTGATGTTCCAAATATTGCGTTTCGTCCAATTATTTGTTTGAAATCTAACATCCTTTTAAAAGAACTACCTGAAGGCAGTGATTATGACTTTGAACTTAGTTTTTAAAATTTTTAGTTCAGAGTAGTATAATAGAACACGGTTTTATATTGAAATATTTTTAATATTAGTAAATATAATTTGCTTAAAGTCTTTTATTCTATTAAGCTATAAAGGACTTAAGCAATTTTTATTTATGTCTATACTCTTTACAATGAGTATTTTTTTCAAACTTTACCATTTTTTCATTTGCATTTATTTCTTCTTGATAATCGCATTTAATTTGTTCATATCTACTAATAATTCTAATACAAGCATTTTTTTGAGCTTGTATTTTATCAATTTCCTCAGCAAGTGCATTTATTTCTTTTAATATTTCAGTTTTATTATTTTCATCTGAAGATTTATGTTTTCTCCATAAAAGCTCTCGTTTTCCTTTTAATTCAGGCAGTTTATTTTCTAAATTTTGTTTATATTCTTTAACATCAGAAATCGAATTAAAAGAATGTCTTGCAAGAAAATTAAGTTCTTCAAAAATCATATTATTCTTTCGTTTTTGCTTATAATAATCTGAAGATACTTCTTTATATTCATTTTTAGCAGGTAATTTTCCAAAAGCATATAAATAATGAACATATAACCTATAAAATGAACTTGTTTTAAGCAATGATTTATTTATTTTTGGTCCAGTATATATCTTTTTATAATATTTTTTCTTATAATTTGCAACTGGTGGTAAATCTTCTTTTATATATCCATAAATTCTTTCTTTAATACTTTCTACAGAATATTTTTCTCCAAATACTCGATTTATTCTTATATTTCTTTGATAATAAGGTGATTTTAGACTTAAATATTTCCCATTGTCTTTTATATTTTCATAACCTTTGGATTTTAAAATTAATTTGAAGTCAGAATACTTTTTAGAGGATTTTATTGCCTCATCAATATCAGTTATTATTCTTTGCATTTTTTCGTCTGTACGGTTAAAATAATCAATATTTTTTTGCCTGAATTCTTTTTCTTTATTGGCTTTCGGTGTATTTACAATAGACAAACCATAATTTAAACATAATCTATCAGAAATTTCTTTTAAAAAAGCAATTTGTGTTTTTGAATTATGATACTTATAACCATCTATAAATGAAACAGAATTTAGAATTAGATGATTATGAACATTTTCTTTATTGATATGAGTGCAGATTACCACTTGATATTTATCTCCCCATAATTCTTCAGCTAGTTCTTTACCTATTTGATTTGAAAGTTTTGGAGATACTTCATTCCCTTTAAATGATTGAATTATATGATAGCCTAATATAGCATCTTCTTTATGAAAAAACTTTTTAGTAAGTGCCATTTCTTCATAAACTGTTTCTACTGAACAATTTACACTTGAAACTAAAATACCATTTTCAGTTTTATCTCCATTTTTACCATAATTTATAACTGCTTGTAAGTTACTTTTTATATTTTTAATTTTTATTACTGCCAATAGAATCACCACCTCTAGAATATAGTCTTTTTTGAAAATTTAATATAAATTGGGTAATAATATTTTTTATGTATTCTAAATCTTCATCTCTAACATATCCTACAGTATTTACTGCTTTTGCAATTTGATTTATATTATTTGCTATTCCTGAAATTTGTTTTGTAAATTCTGCAATTTCTTTTGTTGGTTGTTCTTTTATCTTGTAACCTTTAATACAGCTTCTTAAAAATTCTGATTCATTTAAACCAGATTTTTTAGCTTTTGCTTTTAATAAATTATCTTCTGTTTGATTAATCCAAATTTGTTTTTTTATTGTTCTTTTTCTCATAAAATTTTCACCTCCAAAAAAATAGCAGCCAATTGCATGGCTACATAAATAAATTTAATAAAATTAAAAAAGGGGATTGGGGAAAGAAATTCCCCATAAATAATTTTTGCAAAAAAATTGCAAGCGGTATTTAGCTACCGCATATAATCACAGGAACGAAATCAAAGATTTCGACTGTGATTTATACGGGAGTATAAATGCGTCGCTTGCTTTTAATATTTCATAAGTAAAATTTATAGTAATTATTTAATAATTTGAGCCAAAAAAAGAAGAAATCTCATATAAAATTTCTTCTATATCTATATTCATTTTTCTTTAATTAATCCAACATCTTTTAAGTATAAAAACATCTCTTTACCACCTAAAAGGAAGATTTCTTTTTCTTCAAAATCTCTAATATCCATATGAATTGTAATTAGTTTTTGTAACATTTTACTTTCAGTTTCATTTAATGCTAAATGATGACCGTCCTCTAAAATATATTGCAAATTTGGATATTCATTAAAAATATCATCTAATTTTTTTCTTAAATTTTTATATTCATTGTTTCTGTTTAATAAATCAGTTTTTCTTTCTTCAATAGTCTCAGTTAAATACATTTCATATAATCTTACATCTTCCATTTAAAACACCTTCCTTTCCTACACATAAATAATTTCTTCAAAAATAATCTCTTCTGCCCTGTTTTTAATATTATTCATAGCTTGTACCCATTCCATTTGGTTAGTTGATTTTAATTCTTCTGTTACATTTTCTTGTTTTGCAAATTCTGCAATTATTGCTTTAACTCTATCAGTGCATACCACATCTATCTCGTGTAAATATCTGTTTAATTTGCAATCTATAAGCAAATTTAAGTATTCAGCTTTTTTATGATTTTTTAAATAATTTAATTTCATCCTGCCATATTTTCCAATTTGATAATTTGTATTTTCTTTAGGCATTACTAAATTAGGCAAATAATAATCTTTGTATCTTATATATTCAACTCCAGTTTTTTCATCAATAAATTTTTCTTTTAATTCTACATTTTCCATAACTTTTTCATTCTCCTTCTTTTAAATTCTCAAAATTACAATATAATTTGTCCAATTCTCCAGGTGCATAGACTCTTTGCTCAAAATTACAAGAATTATTTTTTGAACAAGAGCTATTATTACTATAATTATTATATTTCTTTTCATTATAATTACGTCGTACTATTTCCGATTCTTGAATCGGATTTTCTCCGTTTTTTGAATCGGACATTATACGATTCATTGTTTTTTCTGTAGATATATGATTTATCTTTCCAACATATATAATATTATTTTTTTTAAAACCACTTCTAACTTCATATATGAGTTTTGCTTCCTTTAGCTTTCTAAAAGCTTTAGTAATAGGTTTATCAGAAAGCTTTAACATCTTTTGGGCTTCTTTTCTTGAATAAATTAGAAAAATATTTCCATCTTTATCTGCCCATTTATTCTTTAAAGATAGGGATAATCGTGATAGTAACAATCCATATAGTAAAATACTATCAGAATTAAGATTGCCATATAATTCATTATCAAATAATTCTACAGGTATTTGAATAAAGACATTTTCTAATGCCTCATTTATTTTATAAGGTATAAAATCCATAACAATAGTTTTCCTTTCCTAAATATTTTGCGGAATAGGATTTTTTGTTGATATTTCAAGGAAAACTAACTTTGCGGAATTTTTTCCGTTCCGTAAAATTATAAAAAATTGTGTTGCGGAATTTTTTGCGGAATAAAATATTCAAATTTTTCAGCATTTTTTAGAATTTTTGAGAAATTAAAAAAACATGCTATTCTCTAATTTTCTTAGAAAATAGCATATTTGAATGTTTTTGAATTTTAATAAATTCTCTCGACTTTTGCACAAAATTGCAAAAAAATGGTCGAGGTGAGTTACCTTCACCTCGTACTATTTTCTCTGATATTTAAAGCTTTTCAGCCGATA
>CAMVKF010000043.1 GCA_947168035.1 uncultured Clostridia bacterium
AAGCTTTTGAATTAATGTATAAAAAATACAGTGAATTTCAAAATACAATAGGAGAGCTATATATTAGCAGAGTTAAAGAAACTACAATAACAAGTAAATTACGTAAATATAGCTCTTCTTTAGAAAGAGCTGTAGACCATGATGATTCTACAATAAATGTATATAATGCATTAATCCAGGCAGTACATAAAAATTTAAATGTTAATCATAAATTTATGAAAATAAAAAAGGACTTACTTGGAAAAGAGCAAATGCATTTATATGATGTATATGTAAACCCATTAGAGAAAGAAGATGACAATATTTCTTTTGAAGAAGCCTCTAAACAAGTAATTAATGCTCTTTCAGTAATTGGAGAAGAATATACTTCAATATTAAAACAAGCATTTGAAAACAATTGGATAGATGTATATGAAAAAGAAAATAAGAGAAGCGGAGCATATAGTATGGGAGTATATGGGGTGCATCCATTTGTCCTAACAAATTTTATGAACAAGAAAAGAGATGTAAGTACAATAGCACATGAATTAGGACATAGTATGCATTCATATTATTCAAATGAAAACCAAAATGTAATTGATGCAAATTATACAATTATGGTTGCTGAAATAGCATCTACTACAAATGAAATTTTACTTGCAATGTATCAAATTAATAAAGAAAAAGATGAAAACAAGAAAAAAGAAATAGTATATGAGTTAATGGAAATGTTTAGGGCAACAAGAAAAGCTGCATTAATAAATGCAGAACTTGATAAATTAAGAGCAACAATGATAAGACAAACGATGTTTGCAGAATTTGAAAAAATTGTACATTCAAAAATTGAACAAGGGGAAATGCTAACATGTACAGATTTAAACGAAATATATTATAATTTAAATAAAGAATATTTTGGAGAAAATGTTGTAATAGATGAACAAATTAAATATGAATGGTTAAGAATACCACACTTTTACTCACCTTTTTATGTATATAAATATGCAACTGGAGTATCTTGTGCAATAATAATTGCAAAAAACATTCTTGAGCACAAAGAAGGATATGTAGAAAAATATATAGAAATGTTAAAACAAGGTTGTACAAAAAAAGCTGTTGACCTTTTAAAAATGGTAGATGTAGATTTAGAAGATCCAAAAACTTATGAAAATGCAATAAAATGGATGGAAGCACTGCTATAGCAATTAATAAATCAATAATTTATGGACACACACCAACATTTTCTTTTGGTATGTGTCTTTTCCATTTTAAATTATTTCCCCTAAACCATTGATTTTAAGAGACAAATATTGTAAAATTGTAACATAGCAAAGAGGAAAGGTTGAAAAATATGGTATTAAAAAATAAATTAGGAATAGAAAACGAGCTTGAGCTTGCTCAAGTTGAAGAAAAAATTACAAAGTTAAAAGCAAAAGAGCTATTTGAAAAAAATATATTAGATAGCTTTGAAGTAGGAACATTTAGAGGTTTATCACAAATACATAAATATATTTTTGAAGATATATATGAATTTGCAGGAATGATAAGAATAGAAAACATTTCTAAAAATAATTTTAGATTTGCCTCAAGTATGTATTTGAAAGATGCTTTAAAACAAATAGACCAAATGCCACAATCAAATTTTGATGAAATAATAGAAAAATATGTGGAAATGAATATAGCACATCCTTTTAGAGAAGGAAATGGAAGAAGTACAAGAATATGGCTAGATATGATTTTAAAAAAAGAATTAAAAATGTGCATAGACTGGAGTAAAATAAATAAAGAAGACTATTTGCTAGCAATGGAGAGAAGCCCTATAAAAAATACAGAAATAAAAATATTGCTAAAAGAAGCATTAACAGAAAAAATAATGGATAGAGAAGTTTATATGAAGGGTATTGATGCAAGCTACAATTATGAAGGATATAATGAATTTAAAATAAATGAACTAAAATAAATATCAAGATATAATCATTGATTTATTGTAAGGAGGATAGCAAGTTGAAAAAAATTGAAGGAGATTATAGTAAAACAATAGAGACTGAAAGATTAATTTTAAGAAAATATAATCAAGATGATTTTGAAATGTTATATAAAAATTATGTAAGTGATGAAAATGTTCCTAAATTTTGTACGTGGAAACCATGTAAAACAAAAGAAGAAGCAGATAAATTACTAGGTAGTTGGTACAAAGGATATGAAAATCCTGAAAAATTAATGTGGATGATTGTAGAAAAATCATCAAATCAAGGAATAGGTATAATAAGAGTTACACATAAATGGTTAGAAGAAAATAAATGTGAGATTGGATATAGTATGGGGTCAAGATGGTGGAATAAGGGATATATGACAGAAGCGGTAACAGAATTAGTAAAATATTTGACTAAAGAAATCGGTTTTTTTACAATAGTAGCTGAGGAAGTGGCAGAAGATAATATAGGTTCTAGAAGGGTTCTAAAAAAAGCAGGTTTTAGTCAATACAAAAGTCAAGATGGAAAACTATATTATAAATATAATAGTAAAAAATAATAAGAACAGAAAAAAGTGTTAAAAATCGTTAGCTTTTTACATATAGAATATAATTAGATATACAACTATATATTTTAGAATTGGGATATTATTTCTCTGGCAAATGGAAGAAAAGAATTTTAAATTAATTAATTTTAATTTTATGAAAAAGGACACACACCAACACTTTCTTTTGGTATGTGTCCTTAAAAATTATGTTTTTGTAACTTTTTTAATGTTTTTTATTTTTTAAATTTTTCTTCTTTTAGTAATTCGTAAACATAAGCTGAAGATTCATAATATAAATGAGTTTGTAGGTCATTTAATTTTGCAAATGTTTTTGAATTATAAACTATATCCATAGCATCTTCCATTGATATATTATAGTCTTCAACAAGAAATATTATCAAATCTTTTGTTATACATTCTACTAAATAATTTAATTTTTCTAACACCATTTTATTTTTGTACTCCTTTCAAGTATTTCAATGCTTCTTTTGTATGAAATGAATATTGATCTGTTAATTCTTTATAAGTTAATTCCTTAATTAGAGTATCTATATCTATTAATCCATCTACAAATGTTCTAAATAGTATTATTATATCATCATTTGCTACTGGACCAATTACTAAATCATATTTGTTATCAAAATTACATTTTTCACTATTGATATCTTTAAAATTTCTATTTCTATTATTTAATATAAATTCTGCCCATTCTTTTGAAGGGTTATCAAATTTTTTTATTTTTAAATTTTTATCATTAAATATTGTTTCATCAAATTCAAATATATTAACCTGTTTGGAACCTCCCTGCCTTTTTACAACTCTCTCAGCCATATACTCAGCTTGTTTTTCTATAGTGGTACAATAAAATCCTTGTCCAAAATCTTTATATGGTCTGCATTTATTTAAATCAACAGTTTCTATTTTTACATTTGATCCATGATATAAAATCATTGTATTTTCCCTCCATTCTTTTGACATACTTCAGTTAAATCATCTATTGCATCATTTAAACTTAGAGTATGCTCTGCTTCATAACACTCTTTTAAAAAAATTAAACCTTTATATTCTTTTAAATAATTATATGCTTTTACTCTATTTATAGATTTTTGTTTTGCAAATTCACTTATGCATATAATTATATAATTCAATATAGTTATTTCTTTATTTGACATATATAAGTCCCTCTTTTTTATTTATTTTTATGCTTATATTTTATAAGTATGTATTAAATTTGTCAAGGAAAAAGTGAGGATAATAGTGTAAATAATTTATGTCGCAAGCTAATTGTTTTTATAGTATTTTGAGGAGATAATTTAATTGAAACAATTATTCTTTTAAAAAATTATTGAATAATTAAAAATTTATATGGAAAAATAATTTTTATAATGATATAATTATAAAAAAGTACAAGGGAGGAATTAAATTGGAAGAAAATTTAGAAAAAAAATTAATGAGAAAAAAGGAATCAGGTTGGTTTACAACTGATGATGAAAGATTTAAACAAATATTTGAATTTTGTGATGGCTATATGAAGTTTTTAAATATTTCAAAAACAGAAAGAGAATTTGCATTTAATGCAAAAAAAGTAGCAGAAGAAAATGGCTTTAGAGATATTAATACTATTCAAACACTAACTGAAGGAGAAAAAGTATATTACTTAAATAGAGAAAAAAGCTTGTATTTAGCAGTAATTGGTAAAGAGCCTTTAGAAAGAGGATTGCATATTATTGGTTCACATATAGACTCACCAAGATTAGATTTAAAGCCAAACCCGCTTTATGAAGATAGTGAACTTGCATATTTTAATACACATTATTATGGAGGAATAAAAAAATACCAATGGACAACTATTCCTCTAAGTATACATGGAGTAATAATTAAAGCAAATGGAGAAAAAATTACAGTAAATATTGGAGAAGATGAAAATGACCCAATATTTACAATTACAGATTTATTACCACATTTGGCAAAAGACCAAGCTTCTAAAAGATTAAACGAAGCAATAGAAGGCAAAAATTTAAATATATTAGTTGGAAGTATTCCTGTTTTAGATAAATCTGTAAGAGAAAAAGTTAAACTAAATACTTTAAAAATATTAAATGAAAAATATGGAATAACTGAAGATGATTTTGTAAGTTCAGAATTAGAGCTAGTTCCAAGCTTTAAGGCACGTTCTCTAGGGTTTGACTATGCAATGGTAGCAGCATATGGCCAAGATGATAAATTATGTAGTTATTCAGCATTAAGAGCATTAATGGAAATAAATAACCCTGAAAAAACAGCAGTATGTATTCTTACAGATAAAGAAGAAATAGGAAGTGTAGGAAATACAGGAATGAAATCACATGTATTTGATTATTTTATATCTGAACTTTTAAATAAAAAAGGAGAAAATAGACCAAGCCTATTAGAAAAAGTATTTTGCAATTCTAAAATGCTTTCAGCAGATGTTGATGGTGGATTTGATCCAGTATATAGTAATGTATTTGATATATATAATTCAAGTAGATTATCAAAAGGAATAATACTAAATAAATATACTGGTGTACGTGGAAAATCAGGAGCATCTGATGCAAATGCAGAATATGTAGCTTGGGTAAGAAATTTGTTTGAAGAAAATAATATAAAATATCAATTATCAGAACTTGGAGAAGTAGATGTTGGAGGAGGCGGAACAATTGCATATATGTTAGCCAACAAAGGTGTAGATGTAATAGATTGTGGAGCTGCTGTACTTTCAATGCATGCACCATATGAGGTGGCAAGCAAATTTGATATTTATGAAGCATTTAGAGCATACAAGGCATTTTATGAAAAGAATTAATTTAAAGGTTAGAGGTCAGTATTCAGCTTGTAGATCTCTAACCTCTAATTTTTATTCAAAAAAATTTTTTTCATATTTTTTTAGTTCATAGCATATAATTATAGTAAGGACAAAGCTTTAAAGAAAAAATTGAAAATCCTACCAAATTTGACAAATTTTGCAAAATAGTGTATAATTGTAATCGTTGTTAAAGGAGGTATCTGTAGTTTGAAAAATTTAATTCTTTTCCAAACTCACGAGGCCTTTAAGAAAGGAATGAAATATTTTATGCAAAAAATTAGCAAAAGTAAAATATCTTTAATAAAAGTTATATTTATATGCTTAATTTTAACTTTACTTTCAGGTGCAGGAGTTACTGCAGTAACTAAAGGTTTAAATACTGTTAAAATAGAACTTGCAAATGGTTATGAAATGACAGTATTTACTTCAAAAAATAATGTTAAAGAAATTTTAAATGATAATAACATTATATTAAAAAACAATGAAAAGGTAATACCTAGTTTAGAAGAAGATATTACTACAAGTAAAACAATTAAAATTACAGACAAATCTGAACAAGAAATTGAAATTGCAAAAATTTCAGAAAGTGGAATAGAAACAACTTTAGATTCACTTTTAAATGCTTATAGCACAATAGTAGAAAAAATCGAAGTTGTAGAAGAAAAAATTCCGTTTGAAACTATTACAAAAGATATATCAGATGGAAGTTCAAATACAAGAAATAGAGTTCTTACTCAAGGAAAAGAAGGACTAAAAAGAGTTACTTATAAAGTAAAATATCAAAATGAAACTGAAATAGAAAGAAATAAAATTTCTGAAGAAATAGTAGAAGAACCAGTTAATAAAATTGTACAAGTAAGATCAAATACAGTTTCTTCAAGATCAAGTGTTTCTTCAAGAGCTGAAAATATTCAGTCAAATGGTAATAATCAAGCAGCCCAATCATCAACAGTAAAAGTATATAAAGTTACAGCATATTGCTCATGTTCAAAATGCTGTGGTTCATATGCTAGTGGTTATACTTCATCTGGAACAAAAGCTACAGCTGGAAGAACAGTTGCAGCACCTTCAAATTTACCATTTGGTACAAAACTTAAAATTAATGGAAACACATATGTAGTAGAAGATAGAGGTGGAGCAATAAAAGGTAATAGAATAGATATATATGTAAATTCACATAGTGCAGCACTAGCTTGGGGAGTAAAATATTTACCTGTAGAAGTAGTAGAATAAGTAAGACAAAAGAAACTAAAAAAAGGGATGTAAAAAAATGAGAAAAGGATTGCAGAATTTAGAGAATAATCAAAATTCTAATTATAAAATTATAGTAGTAGATGACGAACCTGGGATTATAGATGCTTTATCAGTTTTTTTAAAAAGGTCAGGTTATGAGTTTACGGGAACAACTAATCCAGAGAATGCAATTGAGCTTATTAAAAATGAGCATTTTGATTTAATGATATTAGACTTTATTATGACTCCTATTCATGGAGACCAAGTTGTTGAAGAAATAAGAAAGTTTAACAAAGAGTTATATATTTTATTACTTACAGGGCATAAAGATTTAGCACCACCATTAGAGACTATCCGTAGGTTGGATATACAAGGTTATTGTGAAAAAAATGATAAATATGACCAACTATTACTTTTAATTGAATCTGGAATAAAATCAATTGAGCAGATGAACCAAATAAAGAAAATAAATAATGAATTAAAAGACACATATGCAAAATTAGAACAGTCATATATGGAAAGTATACAAACATTAAGATATACAGTTGATGCAAAAGATGCATATACAAGAGGACATTCTGATAGAGTATCTGAGTATGCTATGTTAATAGGTAGGAAATTGGGGTTATCTGAACAAGACATTAATACATTAAAAATAGGTGGATTATTTCACGATATTGGCAAAATAGGTGTGCCAGATATGATTTTACAAAAAGCTGGAAGACTTAATGAAGATGAGTATTCAGAAATTAAAAATCATCCAACAATAGGGGCACATATACTTTCGACTGCATCAATTTTTTCAAATTGTATTCCAATTGTAAAGCACCATCATGAAAGATATGATGGAACAGGGTACCCTGGAAAATTAAAGGGAGAGCAAATACCATATTTTGCAAGAATTATGGCAATTGCAGATAGTTTTGATGCTATGACTTCAAGAAGAAGTTACCGTAATTCTTTAGATTTACAAACAGTAATTTCAGAATTTGAAAAATGCAAATATACACAATTTGACCCAAAACTTACAGACATATTCCTAGACATTATAAAAAATAATTATGATGAAATTGCAAAAATTCAAGAAAAATATAGGGCATAAAATTAGAAGTTAATTTGTTTCCAAACTTTTAGGAGGGAATGTTTAAAATTATGGATAACAATGAAAATAAGGAAAAACTGATAGATGTTAAAGGTACAATAGAAAGCTTTATACAAGAACCAGTGCCAGAAATGTCTCAAGAAGATGAAATAAAAAACTATAAAAGTGATGATACAATAGATTATAAAAGAAAAAAGAAAAAACAAGAAGATGATGATGAAAACGAAGATGATGAACATTTAAAAAGGTTAAAACAAGAGCTTTTAGCATCTTTAGAAAGAGTTAATAAATTAGCAAAAGAACTATTTAATAGTAAAGAATATGCAAAAAGTTTTAAAGTAAAGCAAGAAAAGGTAAACTATAAGAGCAAAGAAAAAGTAGTAGAAGATGTTAAGCAAAAAAAGCAAGAAGGAATAGAAAGAAGTAGAGAAGATTGAACACATTTTTAAAAGAATTTGAACAAAATCCAAAATTTAACTATATTTTAAATGAAATAAAAAATAAAAAAAGCCCGGTAGAATTATCGGGCTTATGTTTAATTTCGCAAGGAATGTTTTTAGCAGGTCTATTTGAGAGCTTAAAAAGGCCAATTTTATATATTACATATAATGATTTGCAAGCCCAAAGGATATTATCTGATCTTAAATTTTTTACAGATAAAGTATATTTTTTACCTAAAAAAGAAATTTTAACATATGATTATATTGCAGAAAGTAAGAATTTGCCATATGAAAGAATAAATGTTTTAAATAAAATTTATAAACAACAAAATAGTATTATAGTTACTTCTATAGAAACTCTAAAACAAAAAATGATTACTAAAGAAGCATTATATAAAAGTTCATTCAACTTAAAAGTAGGAGATGTATGTAATTTAGAAGAAATTAAGCAAAAACTTGTAAATTTAGGGTATACAAGGTTTGACTTAATAGATGGAAGAGGAGAATTTAGCATAAGAGGTGACATAATAGACATAGCTATTACCGAAACCACAGGTGTTAGAATTGAACTATGGGGAGATGAAATAGATTCTATAAGAAATTTCAACATAATTTCTCAAAGGTCAATAGAAGAAATAAAAGAAACCCATATTTTTCCTGCTCATGAATATGTTTTAGATTTAGGATTAGAAGAAGTTGTAAGAAATATAGAAAAAAGTAATTATCCACAATACCTAGAAGAAAATGTGCAAAGTGATATTGAAAAAATAAAAAATGGTGATTATTTAAGTAAAATAGATAAATATTTTGATTCATTTTATGAAAAACAAAGTACAATTTTAGATTATTTAAGCAATAATTTTATAATTTGTGTTGATGAAAAAGATAAAGCAATAGCAAGAAGTATTTCAATTGAACAAGATTTAAACAGCACAATAAGAGAATTAACAGAAAAGCAAAAAAAGGCGCCAGATGCGTTAAATAATTATTTGCCAACAAATGAAGTTATAAAAAATATAGAAAATAATCAAGTTATATTTATAGATAGGTTGGACACTAATTTATTACAAAATAAAAAAATAAGCTTTGAATTTAAGGAACTAAATTATTTTAAATCAGGAATGGAAATATTTATAAAAGATATACAAAAATTTCAAAGTGAACAAAAGAAAGTGTATTTAGTAGTAGAA
The DNA here is from genome assembly GCA_947168035.1 of uncultured Clostridia bacterium. Lineage (GTDB taxonomy): Bacteria > Bacillota > Clostridia > TANB77 > CAG-508 > CAG-269. Next base: position 9,286 of record CAMVKF010000043.1, read on the forward strand.
ACAAAAGAAAAAGCTGAAAAAATATCTAAAATTCTTGGAGAAAATGACATATTTTTTAATATTCAAGAAAAGCTAAATCAAACAATAATTTCAAAAAATTATAAAACTGCAATAATAACAATAGGAAATATTTCAACAGGTTGTGTAAGTGAAGAAATTGACCAAATATTAATTAATGCAAATGAACTGGTAGACAGCACAAGAAAGCAAAAAAGGTATAAAAGCGAAACATTTAAACAAGCAGAAAAGGTTGTTTTTGCAGATTTAAAAGTAGGAGACTATGTTGTACATAGAAAATATGGAATAGGTATATATATTGGTGTAAATACAATTGAAGCAGATAAAGTTACCAGAGATTATATAAAAATTAAATATTTAGGAGATGATATTTTATATATTCCAACAAATTCTTTAGATGAAATAAGGAAATATGTTGGTGGAGAAGAACTAAATTTAAAGCTAAATAGACTAGGTACAAAAGACTGGGAAAAAACAACTGCAAAAGTTAAAAATAATTTAAGAGCAGTTGCAAAAGAACTTATAGAATTATATGCAAGACGTGAAAAGGCAAGAGGTCACGCTTTTTCGAAAGATACAGATTGGCAAAAACAATTTGAAGAAAATTTTCCATATGTTGAAACAGATGACCAATTAAGATGTATAGAAGAAGTAAAAAAAGATATGGAAAGCCAAAAGCCAATGGACAGACTTCTTTGTGGAGATGTAGGCTATGGAAAAACAGAAGTTGCAATAAGGGCTGCTTTTAAAGCTGTTATGGATAATAAGCAAGTAGCATATTTAGCTCCAACAACAGTTCTTGCAAAACAGCAATTTGAGACTTTTAAATCTAGAATGAAGGACTTTTCTATAAATGTTGAATTATTAAATAGGTTTAGAAGTACAAAAGATATAAATAGAATAATAAAAGATTTAAAACTAGGAAAAGTAGATATAGTAATTGGAACACATAAATTACTTGGAAAAGATGTAGAATTTAAGGATTTAGGACTTTTAATTATAGATGAGGAGCATCGTTTTGGAGTAAAAGCAAAAGAAAAAATAAAACAATTAAAAACAAGTGTAGATGTTCTTACAATGACGGCCACTCCAATTCCAAGAACTCTAAATATGTCAATTGTAGGAATAAGAGATATGTCTGTTATATATGAACCACCTCAAAATAGAAAGCCTGTACAAACTTATGTTATAGAATATGATAAAGAAATAATAAAAGAAGCTATAATTAAAGAATTAGAACGTGGAGGTCAAGTATTTTATTTGTTCAATAATGTTCAAAATATATTAAGTAAAGCAGATGAGATTGCAAGGCTTGTTCCAGAAGCAAAGGTTTCTTATGCACATGGAAAAATGACAGGAACTCAAATTGAAGATATAATGCAAGATTTTGCAGATGGAAAAATAAATGTTTTAGTTTGTACAACAATTCTAGAATCTGGAATAGATATACCAAATGCCAATACTATTATAATAGAAAATTCAGATAGAATGGGCTTAGCAAGTTTATACCAGCTAAGAGGAAGAGTTGGAAGGTCAGATAAACAAGGGTATAGTTATATAACATATAGAAAAGACAAAATGATTGGAGAACAAGCAGATAAACGTTTAAAAGCTATAAAAGAATTTACAGAATTTGGTTCTGGTTTTAAAATTGCAATGAGGGACTTAGAAATAAGAGGTGCAGGAAGTATAATTGGAGAAATTCAGTCAGGCCATATAGAAGAAGTAGGTTATGATACATATATAAAACTTTTAGATGAAGTAATAAAAGAAGAACAAGGAATAAAAGTTGAAAACGAAATAGAAACACAAATAGATTTAAACATAACAAGTTATATTCCAGATACCTATATTTCTGACCAAAACCAAAAAATTGAAATATACCAAGATATAGCTTTGTGCAAAACAGAAGAAGATATAAAAGACATTACAGATGAAATAATAGATAGGTTTGGAAATATGCCAGAAGAGATAGAAAAATTACTTGAAATATCGAGAATAAAACAGCTTGCAATAAAAAACAAAATAGTAAAAATACAAAGCAAGAGAGATGCGGTAGTTTTTACTTATGACAGTACAAGTTTTGATAATAACATAATACAAGTTTTAATAAATAAATATAAAAGCAACATAAAATTCTCATCAGGAATAAAACCTATGGTAACATTAAAATTACAAAAAAATGATGAAAGAGAAATAATAAAAGAAGTAAAGAGTTTCTTGAATTAATTTTCAATTGGGGACGGTCCTTTTTGGTAAATCTTATGTAAACAACAAGGTTTGTATTGAGCATTTCGCTTTTTTAATTAGTATGGTGGGTATCTTTTGAGATAACCATAAGATTAAAAAACTAATGTTCAATTAAACAAGACTTGCTGTTTACATAAGATTTACCAAAAAGGACCGTCCCCAATTGAAAATCACCAGCAATTTACCCTTAAAATTTAAAAATATATGAAAAATAAATAAAAAGCCTC